>NZ_JBHYXC010000029.1:0-32366 GCF_042751495.1 Streptomyces sp. NPDC059373
GGGAAAGCAGGCCGCCGGGTCACCGATGGAGCCGGTGTCTTAGTTGCCACCCTTGGAGCTGTTCCAGCTGTTCTCCCAGCCGGAATCGTTGTTCCAGCTCTCGTTGCTGTTCCAGCTGGACTCCTGGTTTTCACCCTTGTTGCCGTACTGGCTCCCGCTGTTGCCGTGCTGGCTTTCACTGTTGTTGCTGTTGCCGTGCTGGCTTCCGCTGTTGTTGCTGTTGCCCTCATGCGAGCCGTTGTTGCCGTTGTTGCCCTCATGCGAGCCGTTGTTGCCGTTGTTGCCGTGGTGCGAGCTGTTGTTGTCGCGGCAGTTGTCGCGGCCGTTGTCGCGGCCGTTCTCGCGGCCATTGTCCCGGCCGTTGTCGCGGCCGTTCTCGCGGCCGTTGTCGCGGCCGTTCTCGCGGCCGTTCTCGCGGCAGTTGTCACGACCGTCTTCGCGGCCATGGTGGTTGTTGTGGCTGTTGAAGTCGTCCTGCCGCTGCTTGAAGTGGCAATAGCGCGGGGCCGGGCCGATGTTGGTGATGTAGCGCGCGGCCGACCAGGCCCAGTAGCCCTTGGCGAGCTTGTACCAGCGCGGGTTGCCGTCGACGCTCTGCGCGTACACCTTGCACTGGATCCACACCTCCGCGCCCCGCGGCAGGGTGCCGAGGACGCGGGCGCGGGTGCTGGGGGCGGAGCGGATCCGCAGGCCGATACGGGAGATGACCCGGCCCTTGTAGAACGAGCGGTGCGGATAGTCGACCGAGGCCGCCGAGGACATCTCGCCGGACAGGTCCGGGAGTTGGGCGTCGGAGGCGTCCGGGGCGTCGATGTCGCCGGGGATGGCCGGCGTCGTCACTTCGTCGTCGAAGGCCGGCGCGAGGCCGTCGTCGCCCGTGTTGGGGGACGTGACCTCCGGGCCGTTGCCCGGCGGCGTGTCGTCGGCGAAGGCCGTGCCGGTGGTGCCGAATGCGAGCGCCGAGGCGAGGACACCCGTGGCGGCCGCGCTGGCTATCTTGGTCAGGCTCTTCTGCAGAGTCATCTGCATCTCCAATGTTGGAGAGGGACCCGGCGTGGGTCCGGATTGGAAACCGACACGGAATTGCCAAACATGAACCGTGCCGGGTGCCGCAAAAGTGACCATTTGGGTCTTTATGCGGCCTTCACACCCTCAAGCTAGGTGTGCCACTATGAGTACGCAACCGGTAGCAGTGCGTGGCCACTGGGGGGCCCGCGAAACAAGATCCCGAATCAGCCCGGGACGTTGTCGAAGGGTGCGGTCAACTGCCGCAGAAGATTCGCCAGTTCGCCGCGCTGGCGGTCTGAGAGCTCGGCCAGGATCGCCCGCTCCTGGGCCAGAAGTCCGGCGAGGGCCTGATCGGCCCGGTCCTGCCCCTCCGGGGTGAGGCGCACCAGTACTCCGCGCCGGTCCGAGGGGTCCGGAAGCCGCTCGACGAGGCCCTTTTTGGCCAGCCGGTCGATGCGGTTGGTCATCGTGCCCGAGGTGACCAGTGTCTGGGTCAGCAGCTGGCCGGGGGAGAGCTGATACGGCTGCCCGGCACGGCGCAGCGAGGTCAGGACGTCGAACTCCCAGGGCTCCAGGCTGTGCTCGGAGAACGCCAGCCGTCGCGCCCGGTCCAGATGCCGGGCCAGCCGGCTCACCCGGCTCAGTACCTCAAGCGGCTCAACGTCGAGGTCGGGGCGCTCTCGGCGCCATGCAGCGACCAGCCGGTCGACCTCGTCCTCCATGGAGATCAGTGTAGTGGTTCTGTCGACATGAAGTCTCTTGACATCAAGAGATTAATTCGGGGAACGTATGGGCAATGTCGGGCCCAGGAGCCGGATTCGCTCTTGACCAGGGAGTACGAAAATGCAACCTGCAGCCAGTTGGGACCCCCAGCAGTACCTCCGACACGCCACTCACCGCACCCGTCCCTTCCACGACCTCCTCGCCCGTATATCCGAGCTCCCCGGCCACCCCCCGCGCATCGCGGACATCGGCTGTGGCCCGGGCAATGTCACCGTCCTGCTCACCCACCGCTGGCCGGACGCCCATGTCACCGGCTATGACAGCTCCCCCGACATGCTGGAGGCGGCCACGTCGTACGAAGGCGCCACCCCCGGCGGCGGCCGCCTCGACTTCGCCCCTGCCGACGCCGCCCACTGGACCCCGGACCAGACCTACGACCTGATCGTCTCCAACGCCGCCCTCCAATGGGTCGAGGGCCACGCCGACCGCTTTCCCGCCTGGTACGAGCACCTCGCACCCGGCGGCACCTTCGCCTTCCAGGTCCCGGGCAACTTCACCTCCCCCAGCCACGCCCTGCTCGGCGAGCTCTGCGACGCCCCCCAGTGGCGCGACCGCCTCGGCGACGGCCACGGCCGCCGTTTCATCCACATCCTCGAACCCGCCGGCTATCTGGAACGCCTCTCCGATCTCCCCGGCCTGGCCGACGAGCCCGACGTCTGGGAGACCACGTACGTCCAGCTCCTCCAGGGCGACGATCCGGTCCTCGACTGGACCAAGGGCACCGCGCTGCGCCCCGTCCTCACCGCCCTGGCCGACGACCCCGCCGCCCGTCGGGAGTTCCTCGCCCAGTACCGCGACCTGCTCCGCAAGGCCTATCCGGCAGGCCCGCGCGGCACTGTCTTCCCCTTCCGGCGCATCTTCGCCGTCGTACGAAAGAAGGCCGTCCGGTGACCTCAGGGATATCCGCCATCGACCATGTCCAGCTCGCCGCCCCGGCGGGCAGCGAGGACGCCCTGCGTACGTACTACGTGGGCACCCTCGGCCTCACCGAACTGGCCAAGCCGCCCGTCCTGGCCGCCAAGGGCGGCTGCTGGTTCGCGACGGGGGACGGCACCGTCCAGCTGCACCTGGGTATCGAAGCCGACTTCCGCCCCGCGAGGAAGGCCCACCCGGGCGTGCGGGTCACCGGCATCCACGACTTCGCCAAGCAGCTGGAGGAACGCGGCGCCCCGGTCGTCTGGGACTACGACCTGCCGGGGCACATGCGCTTCTTCTCCGAGGACCCGGTCGGCAACCGGCTGGAATTCCTTGAGCCGGTCGCGTTAAGGGAGTGAGCGCGACGAGGGCCGGTCTTCGCGAAGACCGGCCCTCAGTTCTTGCGGTGTCCGATGAGGCGTGGCTTGGGCTCCAGCCCCGACAGCCCGTTCCAGGAGAGATTGACCAGGTGGGCGGCGACCTCGGCCTTCTTCGGCTTCTGTGTCTCCAGCCACCACTGCCCGGTCAGCGCCACCATGCCGACCAGGGCCTGTGCGTACATCGGCGCCATCTTCGGGTCGAAGCCCCGCTGCTTGAACTCCATCCCCAGGATGTCCTCGACCTGCGTCGCGATATCGCTGATCAGCGACGCGAAGGTGCCGGTCGACTGCGCCACCGGGGAGTCCCGGACGAGGATCCGGAAACCGTCCGTGTACTGCTCGATGTAGTCCAGCAGCGCGAAGGCCGCCTGCTCCAGCAGCTCCCGCGGATGGCCGCCGGTCAGGGCGCCGGTGACCATGTCGAGCAGCCGGCGCATCTCGCGGTCCACGACGACGGCGTAGAGCCCCTCCTTGCCGCCGAAGTGCTCGTAGACGACCGGCTTGGAGACCCCCGCCTTGTGCGCGATCTCCTCCACCGAGGTGCCCTCGAAGCCGCGCTCCGCGAAGAGCGTCCGGCCGATGTCCAGAAGCTGCTCGCGGCGCTCCTTGCCCGTCATCCGTACGCGCCGGGCACGCCGCGACCCCGTACCCTCGCTGCTCCTGCCAGTGCCGTCGCTCACGCGTCAATCATGCCGCTTCACTGACACTCTCTTTACGCCGGGCCGCGATACGGTCAGCGGTCGGCCAGCGGACGTCGGTCGCCCAGCCCAGCTGTTCGAACCAGCGGATGAGCCGCGCACTGGAGTCGATCTGCCCGCGGAGGACCCCGTGGCGGGCGGATGTCGGCTCGGCGTGGTGGAGGTTGTGCCAGGACTCACCGCAGGACAGCACGGCCAGCCACCAGACGTTCCCCGACTTGTCCCGGGAGCGGAAGGGGCGCTTGCCGATGGCGTGGCAGATCGAGTTGATCGACCAGGTCACGTGGTGCAGCAGCGCGACCCGCACGAGCGAGCCCCAGAAGAACGCCGACGCGGCTCCCGTCCAGGACATCGTGACCAGACCGCCCACCAGTGGCGGCAGCGCCAGCGACAACGTCGTCCAGAACCAGAAGTCGCGGCTGACCCGCCGCAGCGCCGGGTCCTTGATCAGGTCCGGGGCGTACTTGCCCTGCGGCGTCTGCTCCTCGTCGAACATCCATCCCATGTGCGCCCACCACAGGCCCTTGAGCAGGGCCGGGACCGTCTCGCCGTACTTCCACGGGCTGTGCGGGTCGCCTTCGGCGTCGCTGAACTTGTGGTGCTTGCGGTGGTCGGCCACCCAGCGCACGAGCGGTCCCTCGACCGCCATCGAGCCGGCGACGGCGAGCGCGATCCTGAGCGGGCGGTTGGCCTTGAAGGACCCGTGGGTGAAGTACCGGTGGAAGCCGATCGTGATGCCGTGGCAGCCGAGGTAGTACATGCCCACCATCAGGCCCAGATCCAGCCAGCTCATCCCCCATCCCCACGCGAAGGGGATCGCGGCCAGCAGTGCCACGAATGGGATCCCGATGAACAGACCCAGCGTGATCTGCTCGAGCGATCCCTTCTTGTCACCGCCCAGCGTCGCCTTCGGCAGCGCCGTCGCCTCGTTCGCCGTCCCGGACCCGGGTTCCCGGGGCTCTGTGATCACGTCTGTCTCTGTGGTCATGGTGATCCCTCGCCAGGGGTGTGGTGTGTGGGGGTTTCATACGATGTGCCGTGCTACGGAACCGTAACCTACGGCCTCGGAAGTATGGCAGCGCCAAGTTGCGATGGAACAGAGCCTGCGTGTCGGCGTGGAATACGGTTCTCTGCTCTTGTACCCAGGTTCGGGCGGCACGCTCGTGGAGATTCACCCGAACCTGTGGGTGATCCCGCGGGTGATCTACGCCCTCGCGTCGAGGACTGCCGGTACGGCATAGTGGTGGGCGTCGATTCGGCGGCCTGATCAGGGGGTCCGAGTCGGCTGGATGTGCTATCCGCTGTGGTGTAATGGCAGCACTGTCGGTTTTGGTCCGATAAGTCCGGGTTCGAATCCTGGCAGCGGAGCGTAATGTTCGGGCTGCGACCTTCCGTCGTGGCCCGCACGCATTTCTGGCCTGAAACGCCCCGGTATCCTGCGGGTGTCACTGACCCGATGCCGAGGAGCCCCTCCTGTGAGCGCCCATCGCCCGGCTGCTGTCGTCGTTCTTGCCGCGGGTGAGGGCACCCGCATGAAGTCGGCAACGCCAAAAGTCCTGCATACGATCAGCGGCCGGAGCCTCGTCGGCCATGTCGTGGCGGCCGCGAGTGCCCTGGACCCGGAGTACCTGGTGGTCGTGGTGGGCCACGCCCGGGAGCAGGTCACGGCGCACCTGGAAGAGATCGATCCCGGGATCCGCACGGCCGTCCAGCACGAGCAGAACGGGACCGGCCACGCCGTCCGCGTCGCCCTGGAGACGCTCCCCGCGCTGACCGGCACCGTCGTGATCACCGCCGGGGACACCCCACTGCTCACCGACGGCACGCTGACCGCCCTCGTGGCGGCGCACCAGGCCGACGGCAACGCCGTGACCGTCCTGTCGGCAGAGGTCCCGGACCCGACCGGCTACGGGCGGATCGTACGGGCGGCGGACGGCGCGGTGCTGGCCATCGTGGAGCAGAAGGACGCCGACGGCGGGCAGCAGGCGATCCGGGAGATCAACTCCGGGGTCTTCGCCTTCGACGCGCGGCTGCTCGCGGACGCGCTGGGCAAGGTGACGACGGACAACGCGCAGGGCGAGGAGTACCTCACCGACACCCTGGAGATCCTCCGCGAGGCCGGTCACCGGGTCGGCGCCGCGATCGCCGCCGACCACCGCGAGATCGCCGGGATCAACAACCGCGTACAGCTCGCCCAGGCCCGTCGGAGCCTCAACGACCGTCTGTTGGAGCGGGCGATGCTGCAGGGCGCGACGATCGTCGACCCCGCCTCGACCTGGGTGGACGTCACCGTGGAGTTCGAGCCGGACTCCCTCGTGCTGCCCAACACCCAGCTGCACGGGGCGACCCGGATCGCCACCGGCGCCGAGGTGGGCCCGAACAGCACACTCACGGACACCACGGTCGGCCCCGGGGCCCGGGTGAGCAACACGGTCGCGGACAGCGCCGAGATCGGCGAGGAGGCGACGGTCGGCCCGTTCGCGTACCTGCGGCCCGGCACCAGGCTCGGCCCGAAGTCCAAGGCGGGTACGTACGTCGAGATGAAGAACGCCACGATCGGCGAGGGTACGAAGGTGCCGCATCTGTCGTACGTGGGCGACGCGACGATCGGCGAACACACCAACATCGGTGCCGCCAGCGTGTTCGTGAACTACGACGGCGAGACGAAGCACCACACGACGGTCGGCAGCTACTGCAAGACGGGTTCGGACAATATGTTCGTGGCGCCTGTCACAGTCGGGGACGGTGCCTACACTGCCGCGGGCTCGGTGATCACGAAGGATGTGCCGGCCGGCTCGCTGGCCGTCGCCCGTGGCCAGCAAAGGAATATCGAAGGCTGGGTGGCCAGAAAGCGTCCTGGAAGTGCCGCCGCACAGGCCGCCGAAGCGGCCCGGCGCGGCGAGTAAAGGGGCGGTTCGGGGCGTTCCCCCGCGTGTACGGGTGTCTTGAACAGCGCGTACCGTGTGAGGAGCACACAATTTCGCCGCCAGTCGAACTCCAAGGAGACGGTGCAGTGACCGGGATCAAGACGTCCGGTGAGAAGAAGCTGATGCTCTTCTCCGGCCGCGCACACCCCGAGCTCGCGGAGGAGGTCGCCCACACGCTGGGCGTGAGCCTCGTACCGACGAAGGCGTTCGACTTTGCGAACGGCGAGATCTACGTCCGCTTCGAGGAGTCGGCTCGTGGTTCCGACGCGTTTGTGATCCAGAGTCACACCGCTCCGATCAACAAGTGGATCATGGAGCAGCTGATCATGATCGACGCGCTGAAGCGGGCCTCCGCGAAGCGCATCACCGTGGTCGTGCCGTTCTACGGTTACGCGCGCCAGGACAAGAAGCACCGCGGTCGCGAGCCGATCTCGGCCCGCCTGATCGCCGACCTGCTGAAGACCGCGGGCGCGGACCGGATCCTGACCGTGGACCTCCACACGGACCAGATCCAGGGCTTCTTCGACGGTCCGGTGGACCACCTGTTCGCGCTGCCGCTGCTGGCGGACTACGTGGGCGCCAAGGTGGACCGGAGCAAGCTGACCATCGTCTCCCCGGACGCCGGCCGCGTCCGGGTGGCCGACCGCTGGTGCGACCGCCTCGGCGCGCCGCTGGCGATCGTGCACAAGCGTCGCGACCCGGATGTGGCGAACCAGGTCACCGTCCACGAGGTCGTGGGTGACGTGAAGGGGCGTATCTGCGTCCTGGTCGACGACATGATCGACACCGGCGGCACGATCTGCGCGGCCGCGGACGCGCTGTTCGCGAACGGCGCCGAGGACGTCATCGTGACCGCGACGCACGGCGTGCTGTCCGGTCCGGCGGCGGACCGGTTGAAGAACTCGAAGGTGAGCGAGTTCATCTTCACCGACACCCTGCCGACGCCGGGCGAGCTGGAGTTGGACAAGATCACGGTGCTGTCGATCGCGCCGACGATCGCCAACGCGGTGCGCGAGGTGTTCGAGGACGGTTCGGTGACGAGCCTCTTCGAGGACGCGCACTGATCGCTGCGCTGGTCGCGGCATTGATCGCGTAGAAGATCGATTTCTGAGCGGGCCTCCCCGCCGGGTAGACTCCAGGAGTTGCTCGGCGAGGGAGGCCCCCTCTGTTTTCACGGCCTCCGTTATCGGCGCGCTCCTCGTACAGGAACGGCCCGTCGTGGGCCGGGTGACGTGAACGCCCCGTCTTTCTATTGCGAGGAGTGAGCTTCATGGCCGAGATCAAGATCTCCGGTGAGACCCGTACCGAGTTCGGCAAGGGCGCTGCCCGTCGTGCCCGTCGCGCCGGCCTGGTGCCTGCCGTCATCTACGGTCACGGTGCCGAGCCGAAGCACGCCAACCTGCCGGGCCACGAGCTGCTGCTCGCGCTCCGCACCAAGAACGTGCTGATCAGCATCGACATCGACGGCAAGTCCGAGCTGGTCATCCCCAAGGCCGTCCAGCGTGACGCCATCAAGGGCTTCCTCAAGCACGTGGACCTGCTCACCGTCGTGCGCGGCGAGAAGGTCACCGTCGAGATCCAGGTCCTGACCGAGGGCGAGCTGGCCCCCGGTGGCAACCTGCTCGAGCACGTGCTGAACGCCCTGCCCGTCGAGGCCGAGGCCACGCACATCCCCGAGTCGGTCACCGTCTCCATCGAGGGCCTGGAGGCCGGTGCCTCCATCCTCGCCAAGGACATCCCGCTGCCCCAGGGCACCACGCTCGCCGTCGACGAGGACACGGTCGTCCTGCAGATCCTGGCCGCGCAGGCCGAGGTCGCCGAGGAAGGTGCCGAGGCCGAGGAAGGCGCCGAGAGCACCGAGGCCTGATCGGGTTCCGCACTTCTCGCAGTACCGTGCCGCCGCCCCGCTCCTCTCGGAGCGGGGCGGCGGTTCCTGTTGAATGGACGGCATGAGCATGAGCGCATCGGAAGCGACCCCGGAGGGGCCCTGGCTGGTGGCCGGGCTGGGCAATCCGGGGCCCGAGTACGCCGGGAACCGGCACAACATCGGCTTCATGGTGGCCGATCTCCTCGCGGAGCGGATCGGCGGCCGATTCAAGTCGCACAAGAGCCGCGCCCAGGTGGTGGAGGGACGGATCGGCGGCCGCCGGGTGGTGCTGGCCAAGCCGATGACGTACATGAACCTGTCCGGTGGTCCGGTGACGGCGCTGCGCGACTTCTACAAGGTGCCGGTGGGAAACATCATCGCGGTCCATGACGAGCTGGACATCGACTACGCGACGCTGCGCCTGAAGAAGGGCGGCGGCGACAACGGCCACAACGGGCTGAAGGCGATCACGAAGTCGCTGGGGCCCGACTATCTGCGGGTGCGGTGCGGGATCGGCCGGCCGCCCGGGCGGATGGATGTGGCGGCGTTCGTGCTGAAGGACTTCTCCTCCGCCGAACGCAAGGAGCTCGACTGGTTCGTGGACCGGGCGGCGGATTCGGTGGAGGCGCTGATCTCGGAGGGCCTGGAGCGGGCGCAGACCACGTACAACAGCTGATCTGACAGCTGACGGCGGTTGACCGAGGGGCAGGTTTTGGCCAAGGATCGCCCGCATGGTCAAACGGAGCCGTTCCCGCCGCACCGCCGAGGGCGCCTTCGGGCTGCTGCTCCTCGGTAAGGTCCTGTTGTTGTCCGCCCTGGTGCTGCTGATCCTCACCGCGGGGGTGTGGACCTCCTGGAAGACCGCCCAGCACGTGATGCTCACCAAGGGGCGGGAGCACGGCACGATGACGGTGTCGGCCTGCGGGGAGAACACCTGCACCGGCCCCTTCCTGCCGAAGGACGGCCAGGGCACCGTCCGGGCGAAGGTGACGATCGACAAGTCGGTCACCCACCACACCGGCGAGCAGATCCCGGTCGCGGTCGAGCCCGGCACGTCCACGGTGGTGCGCGCCGACCTGGCCGGCGTGCTGCACACCTGGATCCCGCTGGGCGGCGCACTGTTGCTGGCCGCCCTGGTGCTGGCGGGCGGCCTGCGGTTGCGCCGTACGGCCTGGGGCGCCGCACTGGCCGGGGGCGGGCTGCTGTTCGCGGCGTTCCTGGCGCTGTGAGCGGCTGGGGTCGGGCCGGGTCCCCCCAGCTGAACTGACCGGCTTGGCCGGATTGTTACGCCCCGCCTATGGGATTCCTGTGTCGAAATGGGGCGCATGGGGTGTTGTTGGCCTTGACGGGCGGGTGAGTTGGCTGGAACCTGCTCTCCTCTCCCCGCATTGTCGCCATCTTTCACCCTCAGGTTGGTATGCCCATGCGCACCCTGTCCCCGGCCTGCGCGGTCATAGCGGCGGTTTCGCTGCTGCTCGCACCCGCTGCCGCTCCCGCTTTCGCGGCCGACGGCACGTACACGGTTCCACTGCACCAAGACCTCCCGCTGACCGCCACCTCAGACGGCGTCGAGAACGAGGCGGACTGCTCCACGATCCCCGACGACCAGGACGGCTGGCACTTCGTCCTGCCCGGGAACTCCACGGACTTCGTCAAGCTCACGGTGACCTTCAAGCCCGGCGGGGAGCAGGTCGTCACCGACTTCGGGCCGCCGTCCGACAAGCACGCGTACGTGGCGTCCGAGCCGGGCGCGGAGCTGGTCTCCGCGGTCGCCGAGGTCGAGGGCGGCAACGTCGAGTGGTTCAACCTGTCGCACACCTGCCCGGCTTCCGGCTCCTCGGAATCCTCGGCGCCGGCCACGCCGTCCAGCCCGGCTCCGTCCACCACGCAGCCCGGTGGTGCCGGCGGCGGCACGCCGACGTCCTCGGAGTCCGCTTCGCCGTCCGCCTCGTCCTCGGAGTCCGCTTCCGCTGCGCCGTCCGCCTCGGCGTCAGCCACGGCTTCGGCGGCTGCCGACGACAGCGGCCTCGCCGAGACCGGTGCGAACGTCGGCGGCATCGCCCTCGCGGCCGTGCTGCTGCTCGGTGCCGGCGCGGCGACCCTGGTGATGCTGCGGCGACGCCGTAAGGCCTGAGCAGTCCGATCGGAAACGCCGATGGCGCCGGCCCCTTCGCGGGGTCGGCGCCATCGCCTTGTCTCAGCCCGTGTTGCGCAGGCCGGCCGCCACGCCGTTGACCGTCAGCAGCAGGGCGCGGGCCAGCAGCGGGTCCGGGTCCTCGCCGCGGGCGGCGGCTTCGCGCTGGCGGTGCAGCAGGGCGACCTGGAGGTACGAGATCGGGTCGAGGTAGGCGTCGCGGATGTGGAAGGTCTGCCGCAACGCCGGCTGGCCCTCCAGCAGTTCGCTCTCGCCGGTGATGCGCAGGACTTCCTCGACCGTGAGCGCGTGCTCGGCCTTGATGACGTCGAAGATGTGCTTCAGCTCGTCGGGGACGAGCGTGTCGACGTAGTGCTGGGCGATCCGCAGGTCCGTCTTGGCCAGCGTCATCTCGACGTTGGACAGGAAGTTGCGGAAGAAGTGCCACTGCTCGTGGGCTTCGGTGAGCTCCTGCTCGAGTCCCGCCTCGCGGGCCGCCCTCAGGCCCGATCCGACGCCGAACCAGCCCGGCACGATCTGCCGCGACTGGGTCCAGCCGAACACCCACGGGATGGCCCGCAGTCCGTCCAGGCCCGCGCCGGAGTCCGGGCGGCGGGACGGGCGCGAGCCGAGGTGCAGCTCGGCGAGCTGGTCGACGGGCGTCGAGGCGAAGAAGTACGAGGGCAGGTCCGGGTCCTCGACCAGGTGCCGGTACGCGGCGTGCGCGGCGTCCGAGACGACGTCCATGGCGGCGTCCCAGCGGGCCAGCGCCTCGTCGGACTGGCGGGGCGCGGTGTGCAGGGCGGAGGCCTGCAGCGTTGCCGCGACGGTCAGTTCGAGGTTCTCCCGGGCCAGCGACGGGATGAGGTACTTGTCGGAGATGACCTCACCCTGCTCGGTGACCTTGATCTCGCCCTCCAGCGTGCCCCAGGGCTGGGCGAGGATCGCGTCGTGCGAGGGGCCGCCGCCCCGGCCGACGGTGCCGCCGCGGCCGTGGAAGAGCCGCAGGCGTACGCCGTGCCGGTGGGCGACGTCACGCAGTCGGCGCTGGGCGCGGTGGATCTCCCACTGGGAGGTCGTGATGCCGCCGAACTTGGAGGAGTCGGAGTAGCCGAGCATCACCTCCTGCACGTCGCCGCGCAGCGAGACGAGCTTGCGGTAGGAGGGGTCGGAGAGCATCTCGTCGAGGAGCTGGTCGGCGATCTTGAGCTCGTCCGTGGTCTCCAGCAGCGGCACGATGCCGATCCTGGCGACCTCGCCGTGCAGGTCGATCAGCCCGGCCTCGCGGGCGAGCACCGCCGCCGCGAAGACGTCGTCGGAGCCGAGGCACATCGAGATGATGTACGACTCCATGACCTCGGGCCCGAAGCGCTCGAAGGCCTCGCGGATGGTGTGGAACACCCCGAGGGTCTTGGTGCCTTCCGCGTCCAGCGGGGCCGGGGTGCCGGCCAGCGGGCGGCGCGAGCGCAGCTCCTTGGCGAGCAGCTTGCGCCGGTAGTCGCGCGGCATGTCCGCATACCGCCAGGACTCCTCGCCGAGGCGGTCGAAGAGCTGGCCGAGGGCGTGGTGGTGGGCGTCGGCGTGCTCGCGTACGTCCATGGTGGCGAGCTGCAGGCCGAAGGCGGCGAGCGTACGGATCACCCGGTCCAGGCGGCCGTCGGCGATCAGCTCGCCCTTGTGCGCGCGCAGCGAGTCCTGGAGCAGGCGCAGGTCGGCCAGCAGTTCGGCGGTGCCGAGGTAGTCGCGGCCCTCGACGTGCGGGGCGCCCTTGGCGAGGCGCTGGCGGGTGTTGACGAGCTTCTGGCGGACGCAGGTCGCCTTGAGGCGGTAGGGCTCCTCGGAGTTGAGCCGCTTGTAGCGCGGGCTGATCTCCGGGAGGAGGGCGAGGTCGCGGTCGAGGGAGTCCAGCAGCTCCTGGCTCGCGCCGGTGTTGCGGATGGAGTTGGACAGGGCGGCGCGCAGGTCGTCGATGAGGGCCAGCGCGTCGTTGATGCCGTGCTCGTGCTGGAGCAGCAGCACGTCCCAGGTCACGGCGGGGGTGACGTTGGGGTTGCCGTCCCGGTCGCCGCCGATCCAGGTGCCGAAGGTCAGCGGGCGGGTCTCGGGCGGCAGCGGCACGCCGACCCGCTCCAGCTCGGCGGACAGGTCCTCGAGTACGTACCCGACGGCGCCGCTGTGCAGCTCGTCCAGGTAGTAGATGGCGTTGCGGGCCTCGTCGGCGGGCTCGGGGCGTACGACCCGGAGCTCGTCGGTCTGCCAGAGCAGGTCGATGTTCTCGGCCAGGCGCAGGTCGGCGCGGCGGCGGTCGCCGCCCTCCGACGGCTTGTCCAGGAGCGCGGCGATACGGCGCAGCTTGTTGAGGACGCTGCGGCGGGCGGCCTCGGTGGGGTGGGCGGTGAAGACCGGACGTACGTTGAGGTGCTTGACGGTCTCGCGTACGTGCTCGGGGTCGGCGTCCTTGAGCAGGTCGGCCGTCTGGGCGAGCAGTCCGCCGTCGGCGGCGCGGCGGGCGCGCAGCTCGCGGCCACGGTGCACCTGCTCGGTGACGTTCGCCAGGTTGAAGTAGGTGGAGAAGGCGCGCACCAGCTTGGCGGCCGTCTGCAGATCGGTCTCACCCAGCAGCTCGGCGGCGGCCTCGCCGTCGGTCCGGGTCAGGGCACGGACCTTCTCGACGAGGTCGAGGAGCTCCTGGCCCTCCTGCCGGACGAGCGTCCCGCCGAGCAGGTCACCCAGCCGGCGGATGTCCGCGCGTAGGGGCGCGCTCTCGGTCGTGATGTCGGCGCTGCTCACAGGTGCGGCTCCTCGTGCAGTGGAATGGGCGACGGGTGGGCGGACCGCGCTGTCCGACGGGCACCAGGATAGGTCGCAGCCGCCCCGGGGAGTCGTCGCGCCCGCCAGACGGACAGGGCGCAGGCAGGGCAGGAGGCAGGGCCTACGCTGGGGGACATGAGTACGACGGGGGAGTCCGTACCTCAGAAACGGGCAGGGGGCGGCCGGAGGGCCGCCGGGGGACCGTGGTGGTGGTCCAGGCGGCGCAGCATGGTGCTCGACGCCACGTTGGCCGCGATATCCGCGGTGGAGTGCTTGGTCGAGGGCGTGTCGTTCGCCCAGCGGACCGGCGTATCGGTGGTGGTCGCGGGCCTGTTCGGGCTGGTGACCGGCTCGGTGCTGCTGTTGCGGCGCCGCTGGCCGGTGGCGGTCGTCCTGGTGGCGATCGCGGTGACGCCGGCCCAGCTGGGCGTCGTGCTGAGCATGGTCGGCCTGTACACGCTGGCCGCGTCGGATGTGCCGCGCCGCATCACGGCGGTGCTGGCCGGCATGTCGGTGGCCGGCACGCTGATCGTGACCTTCCTCAAGACCGCCCAGGGCTACAACGGCCCCTTCGCGGCGGCGGTGGTCACCTCGGTGCTGGCGGCCGTGGGGCTCAACGCCCCGCCGGTGCTGCTGGGCCTGTATGTCGGGGCGCGGCGGCGGCTGGTGGAGAGCCTGCGCGAGCGGGCCGACGGCCTGGAGCGGGAGCTGTCGCTGCTCGCGGAGAAGGCCACGGAGCGCGCCGAACGTGCCCGTATGGAGGAGCGGACGCGCATCGCCCGCGAGATGCACGACGTCGTGGCCCACCGGGTGAGCCTGATGGTGGTGCACGCGGCCGCCCTGCAGGCGGTGGCGCTGAAGGATCCGCAGAAGGCCCACGCGAACGCCGAGCTGCTCGGGGACATGGGCCGCCAGGCCCTCAACGAACTGCGGCAGATGCTCGGTGTGCTGCGTACGGAGCCGGCCGCGCCGGCGGTGACCGCCGAGGAGGACGGGCCCTGTCTCGACGAGCTGGACGCGCTCGTGGAGGAGTCGCGTGCGGTCGGGATGGCCGTCGACTTCACGGTCGAGGGGGCCAGGCGGCCGGTCGCCGCGCGGGTCGAGACCACGGTGTACCGCGTCGTGCAGGAGGCGCTGACCAACGTCCACAAGCACGCCCCCGGGGCCAAGGCGCAGGTGCGCCTCGCCTATCGCCCCCAGGAAGTGGCGGTTCTGGTGCTCAACGGCCCGGCCGACGGTGCCTCGGCCGGGCCCTCGCTCCGGCTGCCCAGCGGCGGCAACGGCCTCATCGGGATGAAGGAACGTGTCGCCGCCCTCGGCGGAGGCTTCGCCGCCGGCGCCACCCGCGACGGCGGCTTCCGCGTCTCGGCCCTGGTGCCTGCCCGGACCGGCTGAGCCGCTTCGGGTCAGTGCTCGTCGGCTATGCGGATCCAGGTCTTGCCGGCCCGTTCGCGGGCGCCGGCGAAGGCGTCCTGGGCGGCCTGGAGGGGGAAGGCGGCGTCGATGACCGTGCTGGGGCGGAAGGCGGCCCGCTGGAGGTCGGCGATGGCGGCGGCGAAGTCGTCGGGGTGGTCGTAGATGAGGGAACCGCGCAGGACGAGCTGCTTGCGTACGACTTCCTCGACGGTGAAGGGGAGGTCCGCGCCACTGAGGCCGATCAGGACGGCGTTGGCCCCGGGGGCGCTGCGTTCGACGGCGGCGCGGAGGGCGGGGGCGTGGCCGGAGGTCTCGAAGACGTAGGTGTAGCCGCTGTCGGTGCCGGCGGCGACCGTGGCGCCGATCTCCTGGGCGCGGGCGAGGCGCTGGGGGTGGGGTTCGGTGACGGCGGGCTTGATGCCGAGTTCGAGGAGGGCGAGGCAGACCAGCAGGCCCTGCGCGCCGGCGCCGATGACGAGGCAGTGGTCGTCGGCGGTGACCTGGCTGCGCTGGACGGCGGTACGGGCGACGGCGTACGGCTCGACGCAGGCCAGGTCGGCGCCGGTGAGGCCGGCCGAGGGGGCGACGGGGTGCGCGAAGGGGGCGGGGACGGCGACGCGCTCGGCGAGGACGCCGGGGGCGTTCATGCCGACGATCGCGCGGTTCGGGCAGGCGGAGGTGCGGCCGCTGCGGCAGGCGGGGCAGTCCAGGCAGCTGTAGTTGGGCTCGATCGCGACGAGGTCGCCCAGCTCGCGGCCCCGGACGTCCGTGCCGAGGGCGGAGATCCGGCCGAAGCCCTCGTGGCCCATGACCCAGGGGGTGGCGGGCGGCAGGCGCCTGCCGTCGAAGACGGTGAGGTCGGAGCCGCAGAGCCCGACGCCGCCCATCTCGACCAGGACGTCGGCGGGGCCGAGGACGGGCTCGGGCCAGTCGGTGACCGTCTCGATCCGGCCGGGGCCGGTCAGTACCGCTGCTTTCACCGGGGCCTGCCTTTTCCGTTCACACAATGTACGGACTGGTTAGTTAGCTGAGTCGACCATAAGTCCGGGCCCGTGAATCGGGCAAGAGGGTGCCGGGCAATTTCTTGCCCCTGCCACCTATCCGGCTTCCGTCGCGTCCGTGTCCGCGTCCGCGTCCGCGTCCGTGCTGCCGGTGCCGGTGCCGGTGCCCGTGCCCGTGCCCGTGCCCGTGCCCGTGGCCGGGTCGGCGTCCGCTTCCTCCACGGGCTCGCGGCCGGTGAGGGCGGCGAGGGTGGAACGTACGTGGGCGAGGTGTTCGCGGATCTCCTCGCGGCGGACTTCGTGCTCGCGCAGCTCGCGCTCGGCCTCGCGGCGGATGCGCTCCTCGCGGACGCGGGCCTGGGTGAGGAGTTCGGAGGCGGCGGCCTCGGCATCGTCCTGGCGGCGGCGGGCCTCGGCCTGGGCGGTGGACAGGGTGCGTTCGGCCTCGCCGGTGAGGTTCTCGGCGTAGGCGGAGAGTTCGCCCATGCGGCTGTCGACGCCGGCCTCGCGCTCGGCGAATTCGTGGTGGTGGGCGTCGAGGCGTTCGCGGTACTCCTTGTCGAGCTCGGCGAGGGTGCTCTCCGAGTCGTGGCGTACGGCTTCGACGGTGCGCTGGGCTTCGCCGTGGAGGCGGGCGGCCTCGCGTTCGGCGTCGGCGCGGAGGGCGGCCGCACCGGCCCGGGCTTTGCCGATGACGTGCTGGACGTGTTCCTCGGCGGCGGCGAGGCGGGCCTGGGCGGCGGCCCGGGCTTCGTCGAGCAGGGCGAGGCGGGCGGCCTCGGCGGTGTCGTGGGCGTAGCGGGCCTCGGCCTCGGCGCGGCCGCGTACGGCGGCGGCCTCGTCCTCGACGAGGCGCATCAGCTCCTGGGCGCGGGGGCCGAGGGTGTCGTACGAGGGCGGCGCGAGGGTGGCGACGGCTTCGCGCAGCGCACGGCACTCGGCGTCCATCTCGTTGGCCAGGACGGTGAGCCGGGCGGCCCGCTCCCAGGCGGCGTCGCGGTCCTCGGAGAGCTCGTCCAGGAAGCGGTCGACCTGCTCGGGACGGTAGCCGCGGCCACGGGCGGTGCCAAAGCCGAAGTTCATGCGATGCCCCTCGTCGTATGCTCGCGCCCATTTAAATTGACTTGACCTATTTGTCCATAACGCGACACTCCGACCTACGCATACCCAAAAGAGGCGCGTTTCGTCATCGCTGACGAAACGCGCCCCTGAGGGACCGTGTGGTGGCCGCTACAGCAGGCCGTCCCACATCTGCTCGACGAGCACCGCCCACCAGTGGTCCGGCGAGGCGATCGCCGCCGGGTCGAGGGCGGCGAGCTGGTTCTGGAAGTCGACCGTCCAGCGGCCCGCCTGATCGGGCGTCAGCCCGAGCCGCAGCCGCCACATCCGCCCCAGCAGCGCCAGGCAGCGGGCGAATTCCGGCAGGCTCGTGTTCACGAACTGCGGCACGGCCGGCTGCCCGCCCGGCGCCGCCTCCAGCGGTACGGCGACGATGTGCGCGGTGCCGTACTGGACGCACAGCTGGCGGCCGAAGTCATTGCCCATCACCAGATACGAGCCCGCGTCCGGCCCCGGCTGCAGGCCGCGCTCCGCCGCCAGCTCGGCCAGCGTCGGCACCGGACGGCCCGGCTGGGCCTGGGCCCAGAAGAACGGCCCGAAATCGACCGGCAGCCCCGACCAGGTCAGGGTCTGGGCGACGATGTCCGGCACGCCCTGCCGCGACACCGCGCGCTGGTCGAAGCGGAAGACGCCCTGCGGGCCGAAGGCCTGGGCCAGCTCGTGCCCGATGCCGTCCAGCGGGATCGGCGGCATGCGCTGCACCTGCGCCGGGTTCGGCATCGGCACCCGCAGCGGGTGCGTGACCGCGGGCGCGCCCGCCACCTGGTGCAGCTCGGCGAGGTGGGTCAGGAGGTGCTGGACGCCCTGCTGGCGGCCGGCGTGGTCCTTCCCGTACGGGGCGGTGTGGCTGATCCGGACCTGCGGCCAGGTCTCGCGGACCATCCGGGCGCAGTAGCCGCCGGGCAGGTCGCACGACTCCAGCTCGGTGTGGAGCTCCAGGACCTGCTGCGGCGGCACGCCGAGGGCGCGCAGCTCGTGCAGGATCTGCCACTCCGGGTGCGGGGTGCCGGGGGCCGAGCGGCGGATGAGCTGCTGCTCCGATCCGTCGGCCGCGCGGTAACGGAGGACGGCCATGTAACCCGGGCCCACGGCGGGCACGCCTGCGGGCGGCGGCGGGTAGCCGTAGCCGCCGCCCTGGGGCTGCGCCGGCGGAGCAGCCTGCGGCGGTGCCTGCGGCGGCATCTGCTGCTGCATCGGCGGGGGAGGCGGCGGGGGCGGCCCGCCGGGGGACGCCAGCATGGTGGCGGCGTGGTGTACGTCGCCGGGGGCCGGCGGACGGCCGGGCGCTGCGCCGCGCGGCACGCCCGGGGGCGGCGGTGGCGGCGGACCGTCCAGGCCGCCGGGGCCGTTCGGGCGCAGCTGGGGCACCATCTGGGTCGGTACGTAGCCGCTGACCGGTGCGGGTGCGGGCGCGACGCCGCCGGGCGGGACGCCGGGCACCCCGGGCGGGGGTGGCGGCGGGGGCACGCTGCCGCCACCGGCCTTCGACGTCTCGGCGTCAGCGATGTCCGAGGCACCGCGCGGCGGGCCCACCGACGCCCCCGGGAAGCCGGGCGGCGGCAGCGGGGCGCTGGGGCCCGAGGGGGGCGGCAGCGGTGCGCCGGGTCCGGTCGGCGGAGCTGCGGCCACCGGTGCGGGCGGGGCCGCGGTCACCGGAGTCTCCGGGGCGGGCGGGGCGAAGACCGTGGCGGGCGGGGCGACGGATTCGGCGTCGGCGGCGGTGCTGTTGTTGGCGTCGCGCCAGGGCGTGGGGGTGCCGCCGGAGGGGGCCGTGCGGCGGTCGGGGATGCCGATCCGGTCGGCCGCGTCCTGGAGCCATTGGGGCGGGCTCAGCAGGAAGGAGGTGGCTTCGAGGTCGAGCCGCTCGGGCGGCGCGTCGGACGGCGGGACCGCGTCCTGGGGGACGGGGCCGTAGGCCTCCTCGTAACGCCGGATGATCTCCCCGACCGGCAGCGCGGGCCAGAGCGTGGCGTCCCCGCTGTCCCGGGCGACGACGATCCGCATGGCGCCGTCGTCGGTCGTGGGACCGTCCTCGCGGGGCTCGCTCCAGGCGACGAAGCCGAGTTCGAACTCCCGCACCCGCACCTCGCGGGCCTGGTAGGCCGGGACGTCACCGTTGATCCACCGCTCGGCGCGCTCCTGCGCCTCCGCGAACGTGACCATCTCCCGATTCACCCTTCCACCGGGACGGCGTGTGCGAAGCCGCCGTCCACCATCAGGTTCGCCACCGTCTCCAGCTCCGGGGGATTGCCCGCCAGCCGCAGCAGGAAGGCGTCGAAACTCTCGCCGCAGGGCAGCAGCAGCGCCTCGATGCGCTCCTGTGTCGAGGCCCAGTCGTCGCCGTCGCGCACGTCGTCGTACGGGCAGAACCACACCGACCCGGCGTCGTCGCCGCGCGCCTTGATCGCGAGCACGCCGCCCTGGACGTAGCCGACGGCGAGATAGTCCTTGGTCAGGTGGTCCCGCAGGCATTTGTTGACGTAGACCAGGTCGTTGAGCGCGGCCTCGTCGCGGAGCGTGAAGAACGGCTGGTCGATCAACAGCCCGAGCTGCGGGTCGAGGGCGACCCCGCGCGGCGCGCAGCCGGCCGCGGCCTTCAGGAACGTACGGTACGAGCCGGGCAGCCGGTAGCCGAGCTCCTCCTCGACGTCGCGGAGCTGGTCCTCCGTCACCGCGACCGGGTCCTTCGGCAGTCCGAAGTGCACCGGCCCGGTCTCCTGCAGCGGCCGTGTGCCGCGCTTGGCGTGGTCGGCCGGGGAGGCGGCGAGGCCGCCGTGGTGCCGCAGCAGCGCCTTGACCTCGACCGGGACCAGCTCCAGGCGGCGGGTGCCGGCGACGTGGTGCCAGGTCCAGCCGTGCGGGGTGGCGACCGGCGGCAGGCTGCCCCACAGCTCGTGCCCCGCCGCGTGCAGCGCGGCATTGGCCGATACGTAGTCGGTGAGCCGGAGTTCGTCGATGCCGAAGCCCTCCGGGGGCTCGGCGATCTCGGCGGCGGCCCGCGCGTACGGAGTGAAGTCCGGGTATCCGTGCTCGTCCACCGGCACCCCGTGCGGGTGGCGGGCGGCGCGGACCGGATCCGGGAAGTGCACGACCTGTCCGGCGTAGGCCGCGTTCGGTGGCGCGGCCTGCTTCACGGGCCGACCTGTCGTCATTGCGGATGCCCCCATGCTGAAGCTGGCTGTTGGGCACAGCCTATGGTGTGGGGCAACCGTATGTTCAGGTCAGGCCGGGTCGGGAACCGCGGCCTGATGAACAACACTCTTTCCGGTGAAGCGGTTGAGGGAGTTACCGGACCGGGCGTCCCAAGTCCGTTGATTTGTCGGCGAGTTGCCTGGTCACGCAGCGGCACCGAGTCGTGACATCCGGCACAAAAGCTATCTCTCTTCCCACAAGCGACTTCCGTATCACCTGATCCGTTTGGCATGGTGAGCACGGGAGGGCGCACCGACATGGACACGAAGGACACCGCGGAGAGCACAGATCCGCGGCTCGACTGGCGAGCGGGAGAGCCCGCGCCGCCGCCCGTGCTGCGGCATCGGCGGGACGGCATCCTGCCGGCCGTGGCCGCCGCGCTCTCCGTCCGGGACGAGGTCCTGACCTGCACGGGGAGCAAGGCCGAGCAACCGCCGGAGCTGCATCCCCTGGTGCAGGACGTACTGGACACGCTGCCCGTCGCCCAGCGTGAGCGCTTCGCCGGGCGCTGCCCCGAGCCCGTACTGCTGTCCCGCTACCTCGAATCCGTCGACGCCGGACGCAGCAAGCGCGCCTCCCGCAAGCCGCTCACCAGCGGCGAGGCCCGCAAGGCCCTCAAGGGCGCCAAGCTGACGGCCCGCCGCATCCGCGAGGACGGCGACCCGGTGCACGGCTCCTACGCGGCGCCGTGCCGGTCATGCCTGCCGCTGCTCTCGCACTTCGGGGTGCGACCCTTCGATCCGGGAGCCACGTGAGTACCCGTTTCACGGCCGGCGTCGACGCCGCGCTGCGCTCCTGCGGCTGGCAGCCTGGCCGTTGGGACATCCGGCAGGCCGAGGTCTGGGCCGACACGCTACGCGCGTACACCTCGCCGGGCGGTCACGAGCACGCGGTCTTCCCGGCCGCCGTCGAGGCCTGGGCCGAGTTCGGCGGACTCACCGTGCCGCCGGCCGCCGGTCCGGGGCGGCATGTCGCGCCGACCGCCGTACGGATCGACCCACTGTCCGGGCTCCACCTCGCCCGGACCCTGGGCGACCTCGGGCGAGCGCTCGACACCGAGGTCTGCCCGCTCGGCGAGGAGGCCTCCGGCCACGCCCAGCTCGCCATCGACGCCACCGGCCGGGTCTACGCCCTCGATCACACCGGCGACTGGTACCTCGGCCCGACCATCGACTCCGCCCTCTCCGCGCTCGCCCTGGGCCTGCGCCCCCGGCGCCTCACTCCGTAGCGCCCTTGGCGTCCGCCAGCACGGGGAAGCGGCGCGGGGTGACCGTCAGCAGGATGACCAGCGCGAGGGCGGCGGCCAGCGCGGCGCCCACGTACACATGCGTGACGGCGGCGGCGATGGCGTGGCGCAGCAGGTCGGTCGGGTGGGCGTTGAGTGCGGCTGACACCGTGTCGGGGGCGCCGCCGGGCAGCCGGTCGGCGAGCGTGGCATTGGCGACGGCCCCGAAGACGGCCGCGCCGACGCTCTGGCCCACCTGGCGGCAGAAGAGCACCGACGAGGTGGCGGTGGCCCGTTCGCTCCACGGCACCGTGGACTGCACGCCGACGATCAGCGGGAGCTGGAAGAAGCCGAGCGCGCCGCCGAGCAGCAGCATGACCAGCGCGGGCTGCCAGGCCGGCCCTGCGTACGGCAGCATCACCAGCGCGACCAGGACCGCCGTGGCCGCTGCCATGCCGATGGCGGCGGTGTCGCGGAAGCCGATCCGCAGGTACGCCCGGTTGCTGAAGGCGGCCGAGATGGGCCAGCTCAGCGTCATCACCGACAGCACGAAGCCCGCCTCGACCGGCCCGAGGCCGAGCACCGCCTGGGCGTACGTCGGCAGGAAGACGGTCGGCGCCACGATGATCACGCCCAGCGCGCCGAGCGCGAGGTTGACCGCGACGATCACCCGGCGCCGCCACACCCACCCCGGGATGATCGGCTCGGCCGCCCGCCGCTCGATCCACACCGTCAGCGCACCGAACACCGCGCTGCCCGCCAGCAGCCACAGCCGGGCCGATCCGCCGTCCACCAGGGCCACGATCAGCGTCCCGCCGGACAGGAACAGCCACAGCGCGCCCGGCCAGTCGACGCGGTGCCGGGCGCGGGCGGCCACCGACTCGCGCAGATGGCGGGATATCAGCAGGACCGCCACCAGCCCGATCGGCAGGTTGATCAGGAAGATCCAGCGCCAGTCCGCATACTCCGCGAGCAGCCCGCCGCCCAGCGGCCCGGCCACCGACGACGCCGCCCACACCGAGGACAGCGCCGCCTGGATCCGCCCGCGCTCTTTGAGCCCGTACATATCGGCTGCCACGGTCTGCACCGTGCCCTGGATCGCTCCGCCGCCCAGCCCCTGCAGCACGCGGAAGGCGATCAGGCTGGCCATGTCCCAGGCGCCGGCGCACAGCAGCGAGCCGACCAGGAATATCGCGATGCCGCCGACGAGCACGGGCTTGCGGCCGTAGGTGTCCGCGAGCTTGCCGTAGACCGGGAGGGTGACCGTCACGGCGAGCAGATAGCCGGAGAAGAGCCACGAGAAGACCGAGAAGCCGCCCAGGTCGCCGACGATCTGGGGGACGGCGGTGGAGATGATCGTGGAGTCCATCGCGGCCAGTGCCATCGCCAGCATCAGCCCGGCGACGACCGGCCTCCGGCTGGGCGGGCGTCCGGCTCCGTCCTGCGAGGCGGCCCGACCGGTGCCTTCGGCGTGTTCGACGGGGCCGCTCATCTCTCACCCTCCCCTGGTGCGTGTACGCCACACCATTCCACGGCCGCCCTGATGATCGGTAGCGGGTATCCGCGCAGGCCGGGCGCCGGAGCTTGAGCCTCCCGTAGCGGGAGGGCGCAGGCTCGACCCGGAGGCGGGTCCACCTCCGGGTGGACAACCCCTAGGGGACTCACCTGCTTTTCTCCACCCCCCGGTTCCACCCGGGGGAGGAGCCGCCGCGGACCTGCGCTCCCTAGCCTTTTCGTGGGGCTGGTGGTGGGGCTAGCCCCCGGGTCGAAAGGGTGACTCGCACCATCGCCCCGACCCTCGCGCCGAAGCCAAGCTGATGACGCACGCCAAGAGCGCCAGAACGCCGAGTACGCCAAGAACGACGACACACGTCGACGAATCAGGAGAATGACCGTGACAACGGCAGTGACCATTCCCAAGTCCGGGGGCAGCGGAGAGCGTTCGGCCACTGCCGCCAGTGCCCGCCAGGTGACCAAGGCGTACGGCTCCGGGGAGACCCGGGTCGTCGCGCTCGACGCGGTCGACGTCGACATCGAGCGCAGCCGCTTCACCGCGATCATGGGGCCCTCGGGCTCCGGCAAGTCGACCCTGATGCACTGCCTGGCCGGCCTCGACACGGTGACCAGCGGGCACATCCGGATCGGCGACATCGAGATCACGCAGCTGAAGGACAGGAAGCTCACCCAGCTGCGCCGGGACCACATCGGCTTCATCTTCCAGGCGTTCAACCTGCTCCCGACGCTCAACGCCATCGAGAACATCACCCTCCCGATGGACATCGCCGGCCGTAAGCCCGACCGCCAGTGGCTGCAGCGCGTCGTCGACACCGTCGGCCTCGCCGACCGGCTCAAGCACCGCCCCGGCCAGCTCTCCGGCGGTCAGCAGCAGCGCGTCGCCGTGGCCCGGGCGCTCGCCGCCCGCCCCGACATCATCTTCGGCGACGAGCCGACCGGAAACCTCGACTCGCGGGCCGGCGCCGAAGTCCTCGGCTTCCTCCGCAAGTCGGTTGACGAGCTGGGCCAGACCATCGTGATGGTGACGCACGACCCGGTGGCGGCCTCGTACGCGGATCGCGTGCTCTTCCTCGCGGACGGCCGGATCGTGGACGACATGACCAACCCGACCGCCGAGTCGGTTCTCAACCGCCTGAAGGACTTCGACGCGCGCGGGCGGACCTCATGACCATCGTCAAGACCTCGAGGCGCAACTTCGTTGCGCACAAGGGGCGCATGGCGCTCAGCGCCATCGCCGTCCTGCTGTCGGTGGGCTTCGTGTGCGGCACGCTCGTCTTCACCGACACCATGACCTCGACCTTCGACAAGCTCTTCGCGGCGACCGCCTCCAACGTCACCGTCAGCTCGAAGGACGCGCCCGGCGCCGACGAGCGGCAGAGGACCGCGAAGCCCGCCACCCTCCCTGCCTCGACGCTCACCCGGCTGGAGAAGGTGCCCGGCGTCAAGTCGGCCGTCGGCGGGGCGGACACCTCGGCTCTCACGGTCGTCGACAGCCACACGAACAACCTGAGCCCGACCTCCGGCGCCCCCACCCTAGGCACCAACTGGGACGTCAACGAGCTCAAGGCCGCGTCCATCACCTCCGGCCACTCCCCGCGCGGCCCGACCGAGGTGATGGTCGACTCCGACACCGCCAAGAAGCACCACCTCGAGCTCGGCGACGAGCTGCGGATCATCGCCGGCCCCGGTGAGTTCCACGCGAAGATCACCGGCATCACGACCTTCAAGACCACCAACCCCGGTGCGGCCGTCTTCTACTTCGACACCGCCACCGCGCAGACCAAGCTGCTCGGCGCGAAGAACGTCTTCACGTCCGTCATGCTCGACGCCGACAAGGGAGTCAGCGACGCGCAGCTGAAGAAGGCCGTCGCCGCCGACCTCGGCTCCGGCTACAAGATCCAGACGCAGGCCGAGCACACCGCCGAGAGCAAGCAGGGCATCGACTCCTTCCTGGGCGTCATCAAGACCGCGATGCTGGGCTTCGCCGGGATCGCCGTCCTCGTCGGGATCTTCCTCATCGTCAACACCTTCTCCATGCTGGTCGCGCAGCGTACGAGGGAGATCGGCCTCATGCGCGCCATCGGCGCCGGCCGCGGGCAGGTCAACGCGTCCGTGCTGCTCGAGGCGACGCTGCTCGGCGTCGTCGGCTCGCTCCTCGGCATCGGCGGCGGTGTCGGACTCGCGATCGGCCTGATGAAGTTCATGAGCAGCGCGGGCATGAACCTCGACACCTCCGAGCTGACCATCAAGGTCACCACCCCGATCATCGGGCTGGCCGTCGGCGTCATCGTCACCGTCCTCGCCGCCTACCTGCCCGCCCGCCGGGCAGGCAAGATCTCCCCGATGGCCGCCCTCCGCGACGCCGGCACCCCCAGCGACGGCAGGTCGGGCAGGGTGCGCGCCGCGATCGGCCTGTTCCTCACCGCCGCGGGTGCGGCAGCCCTGTACGGGACATCGCAGGCGACCAAGGCCGGCAACGGCGGCCTGCTGCTGGCGTTCGGTGTGGTCCTCACCCTGGTCGGTTTCGTCGTCATCGGCCCGCTGCTGGCCGGGGTCGTGGTCCGGGTCATCAGTGCGGGCGTCCTGCGGATCTTCGGCCCGGTCGGCCGGCTCGCCGAGCGCAACGCACTGCGCAACCCGCGTCGTACGGGTGCCACGGCTGCCGCACTGATGATCGGGCTCGCGCTGGTCGCGGGTCTGTCGGTGGTCGGCTCGTCCATGGTGGCCTCCGCCAGTGACCAGCTCGACAAGTCGGTCGGCGCGGACTTCATCATCCAGTCCGGCGACGGCCAGAACCCCATCAGCCCGGAGGTCGAGAAGGCGATCAAGTCCGTGCCGGGGCTCGCCCATGTCACCGACTACAAGGCGGTCAGGGCCGATGTGTCCTCACCGGCCGGCAAGCTCCTCCTCAATGACACGCTGCTCTCCGCCGCCGACCCGAGCTACGCCCAGGACCTGCAGGTCAAGACGGTCGCGGGCAAGCTGGCGGACGCGTACGGCGCCAACGCGATCTCGGTCGGCGAGAAGTTCGCCGACAAGAACGGCATCAAGGTCGGCAGCGAGCTGAGCGTCGCCTTCAAGGACGGCGCCACCGCCAAGCTGAAGGTCGCGGCGATCACCTCCAAGGACACCGCCTTCGACAACGGCGCGATGTACATCAACATCACGACCGCCGCGAAGTACGTGCCCGCCGCCAAGATGCCGATGGACGACATCATGTTCGCGGCGGCCCAGAGCGGGCAGCAGGACGCCGCCTACAAGGCCCTCAAGGCCAAGATGCACGACTACCCGCAGATCCAGGTCCGTGACCAGGCCGACTACAAGCAGGCGCTGAAGGACCAGATCGGAAAGCTGCTGAACCTGATCTACGGGCTGCTGGCGCTGGCGATCATCGTCGCCATCCTCGGCGTCGTGAACACGCTCGCCCTGTCGGTCGTCGAGCGGACCCGGGAGATAGGCCTCATGCGGGCGATCGGTATGTCGCGGCGCCAGCTGCGGCGGATGATCCGGCTCGAGTCGATCGTCATCGCCCTCTTCGGCGCGGTGCTGGGCCTCGGGCTCGGCCTGGGCTGGGGCGCGACCGCCCAGAAGCTGCTGGCGCTGCAGGGGCTGGGCGTGCTGGACATCCCCTGGACGACGATCATCACCGTCTTCGTCGGCTCGGCGTTCGTCGGCCTGGCGGCGGCGCTGGTCCCGGCCTTCCGGGCCGGCCGGATGAACGTCCTCAACGCCATCGCCACCGACTAGCCACCCACAAGCCGGGGGGAGCACGGGGGAACGGGGAAAGCCGTCGGCCCCCGGGTGCGCACCGCACCCGGGGCCGACGGCTTTGGCACGCGTTGTCGGTGGAGCGTCGTACGCTGGGACACCCCGGCCCGTTCGACGTGTCGGGCGGTTCGCGTTGTCCACCCCTGGGACGGAAAGCCTTCATGAGCCTGAACGGTCTGCTCGATGTTGTTGTCGGCGATCCGGCGCTGAACGAGGCGGTCGAGGCCGCCCGGGAGGGCAACCGTGCGCATGTGGACCTCGTGGGCCCGCCGGCGGCGCGGGCCTTCGCCATCGGGGCACTGGCGGCCCGCACGGGCCGCACCGTGCTCGCGGTGACCGCCACCGGCCGCGAGGCCGAGGATCTGGCGGCGGCCCTGCAGTCGCTGCTGCCGTCCGACTCCGTCGTGGAGTACCCGGCGTGGGAGACCCTGCCGCACGAACGGCTCTCCCCCCGCTCCGACACCGTCGGCCGCCGGCTGGCCGTCCTGCGCCGGCTCGCCCACCCCAGCGCCGACGACCCGACCGCAGGGCCGGTGAAGGTCGTCGTGGCGCCCATCCGGTCCGTACTGCAGCCGCAGGTCAAGGGCCTCGGGGACCTGGTCCCGGTGGCGCTGCGCAGCGGGCAGAACGCCGACCTCGGCGAGGTCGTGGACGCCCTCGCGGCGGCCGCGTACGCGCGGGTGGAGCTGGTCGAGAAGCGCGGCGAGTTCGCCGTGCGCGGCGGGATCCTGGACGTCTTCCCGCCGACCGAGGAGCACCCCCTCCGGGTGGAGTTCTGGGGGGACGATGTCGAGGAGATCCGTTACTTCAAGGTCGCCGACCAGCGCAGCCTGGAAGTGGCCGAGCACGGCCTGTGGGCGCCGCCCTGCCGCGAGCTGCTGCTGACCGAGGACGTACGGAACAAGGCCGCGGCTCTCGCGGAGCTGCACCCCGAGCTGCACGAACTGCTCGACAAGATCGCTGAGGGCATCGCGGTCGAGGGCATGGAATCCCTGGCCCCGGTGCTGGTGGACGACATGGAGCTGCTGCTCGACGTGCTGCCGGCCGGCAGCATGACGGTGGTCAGCGACCCGGAGCGGGTGAGGACCCGTGCCGCCGACCTGGTGGCCACCTCCCGCGAGTTCCTGGAGGCCTCCTGGGCCGCCTCGGCAGGCGGCGGCGAGGCACCGATCGACCTGGGCGCGGCCAGCCTCTGGGGCATTGCCGACGTCCGCGAACACGCCCAGGACCTGGGCATGCCCTGGTGGACGATCAGCCCCTTCGCCGCCGACGCGGAGGACCTGGACGGGGACACCGTCAAGCTCGGCATGCACGCCCCCGAGGTCTACCGGGGCGACACCGCCCGCGCCCTGGCCGACACGAAGGGCTGGCTGGCCGAGGGCTGGCGTACGGTCTACGTCACCGAGGGCCACGGCCCGGCCGCCCGCATCGTCGAGGTCCTCGGCAACGAGGGCATCGCCGCCCGGCTGGACACCGACCTCCCGGCGGCCGCCATCGAGCCGTCCGTCGTCCACGTGGCGACCGGCTCGATCGAGAACGGCTTCATCGACCCCGGCCTCAGGCTCGCCGTCCTCACCGAGACCGACCTGTCCGGCCAGAAGTCCTCCACCAAGGACATGGGCCGGATGCCGTCCCGGCGCCGTAAGACCATCGACCCGCTGACCCTCCAGCCCGGCGACTACATCGTCCACGAGCAGCACGGTGTCGGCCGGTACGTCGAGATGGTCCAGCGCACCGTCCAGGGCGCCACCCGCGAATACCTGCTGGTCGAGTACGCCCCCGCCAAGAAGGGCCAGCCCGGCGACCGGCTCTTCGTGCCCACCGACCAGCTGGAGCAGGTCACCAAGTACGTCGGCGGGGAGGCCCCGTCCCTGCACCGCCTCGGCGGCGCCGACTGGACCAAGACCAAGGCCCGCGCCAAGAAGGCCGTCAAGGAGATCGCCGCCGACCTGATCCGGCTCTACTCCGCCCGCATGGCCGCCCCCGGCCACACCTTCGGCCCCGACACCCCCTGGCAGCGCGAGCTGGAGGACGCCTTCCCGTACGCGGAGACGCCCGACCAGCTCACCACCATCGCCGAGGTCAAGGAGGACATGGAGAAGTCGGTCCCCATGGACCGCCTGGTCTGCGGCGACGTCGGCTACGGCAAGACCGAGATCGCCGTGCGCGCCGCCTTCAAGGCCGTCCAGGACGGCAAGCAGGTCGCCGTCCTGGTGCCGACCACGCTGCTCGTGCAGCAGCACTTCTCGACCTTCTCCGAGCGCTACGCCCAGTTCCCCGTCATCGTGAAGGCCCTGTCCCGCTTCCAGAGCGACAGTGAGGCCAAGGCCGTCCTGGAGGGGCTGCGCGAGGGCTCGGTCGACCTGGTCATCGGCACCCACCGGCTCTTCTCCTCCGAGACGAAGTTCAAGGACCTCGGTCTGGTCATCGTCGACGAGGAGCAGCGCTTCGGCGTCGAGCACAAGGAGCAGTTGAAGAAGCTCCGGGCCAACGTCGACGTCCTCACCATGTCCGCCACCCCCATCCCCCGCACCCTGGAGATGGCGGTCACCGGCATCCGCGAGATGTCGACCATCACCACCCCGCCCGAGGAGCGGCACCCCGTCCTCACCTTCGTCGGCCCGTACGAGGAGAAGCAGATCGCCGCGGCCATCCGACGCGAGCTGCTGCGCGAGGGCCAGGCCTTCTACATCCACAACCGGGTGGAGAGCATCGACAAGGCGGCGGCCCGCCTCCGCGACCTCGTCCCCGAGGCCCGGATCGCCACCGCCCACGGCCAGATGGGCGAGAGCGCGCTGGAGCAGGTCGTCGTCGACTTCTGGGAGAAGAAGTTCGACGTCCTCGTCTCCACGACGATCGTCGAGTCCGGCATCGACATCTCCAACGCCAACACCCTCATCGTCGAGCGCGGCGACAACTTCGGCCTCTCCCAGCTCCACCAGCTGCGCGGCCGCGTCGGCCGCAGCCGCGAGCGCGGCTACGCGTACTTCCTCTACCCGCCGGAGAAGCCGCTCACCGAGACCGCCCACGAGCGGCTGGCCACCATCGCCCAGCACACCGAGATGGGCGCCGGCATGTACGTCGCCATGAAGGACCTGGAGATCCGCGGCGCCGGCAACCTGCTGGGCGGCGAGCAGTCCGGGCACATCGCGGGTGTCGGCTTCGACCTCTACATCCGCATGGTCGGCGAGGCCGTCGCCGACTACCGCAGCGCCCTGGAGGAGGGCGGCGAGCCCGAGGAGACCCTCCTCGACGTCAAGATCGAGCTCCCCGTCGACGCCCACGTCCCCCACGACTACGCCCCCGGCGAACGGCTGCGCCTTCAGGCCTACCGCGCCATCGCGGCGGCCAACTCCGAGGCCGACATCACCGCCGTCCGCGAGGAGCTGACCGACCGCTACGGCAAGCTCCCCGAGCCCGTCGAGAACCTGCTCCTGGTCGCCGGACTCCGGTTGCTCGCCCGCAAGGTCGGCGTCTCCGACATCACCCTGCAGGGCAACAACGTCCGCTTCTCGCCCGTCGAGCTGCGCGAGTCCCAGGAGCTGCGGCTCGGCCGGCTCCACCCCCGTACGGTCATCAAGCACGCCACCAAGCAGGTGCTGGTGCCTCGCCCCACCACCGCCCGGATCGGCGGCAAGCCGGTCGTGGGCCGTGAACTGCTCACCTGGACCGCGGAGTTCCTGAGCACGATCCTCGACAACTGAGGCAACCAAGGGGGACAGGGCCTAGCCGAAGCGGCCCGCCACGTAGTCGGCGGTGCGCTCGTCCTTCGGGGCGCCGAAGATTCCGTCGGTCGGGCCGTGTTCGACGATGCCGCCCGGGGTGCCCTGCTCGGCGAGGAAGAAGGCGCACTGCTGGGAGACGCGGTTGGCCTGCTGCATGTTGTGGGTGACGATCACGACGGTGACGTCGCTGGCCAGCTCCTGGATGGTCTCCTCCACGCGGCGGGTGGAGGTGGGGTCCAGGGCGGAGCAGGGTTCGTCCATCAGCAGGACGCGGGGCCGCACGGCCAGGGCGCGGGCGATGCAGAGGCGCTGCTGCTGGCCGCCGGAGAGCGCACCGCCGGGGCGGCGGAGGCGGTCACGGACCTCCTTCCAGAGGCCGGCGCGGGTGAGGCACTCCTCGACGAGGTCGTCCTTGGTACGGCGGGAGGCGCGGACCCCGGTGAGGCGCAGGCCGGCGATCACGTTGTCGTAGATGGACATCGCGGGGAAGGGATTCGGCTTCTGGAACACCATGCCGATGTTGCGGCGGGCGTCGGTGAGGCGGCGCCCGGGGGCGTAGATGTCCTCGCCGTCGAAGAGGACCTCGCCGGCGAGCTGGGCGGCGGGGATCAACTCGTGCATACGGTTGAGGGTGCGCAGAAACGTCGACTTGCCGCAGCCGGACGGGCCGATGAGGGCGGTGACCTGGCCGGCGGGCATGGTGAGGGTGACGCGCTCCAGGACCTTGTGGGTGCCGAACCAGGCGGAGACGGCCCGAGCGTCCAGAGCGGCGGGAGCGGTGGTCACCAGGGGGAGGACTGCGGTGTCAGTGGTCATCGGCTTGGCCCTTAGAGGAGGTTGGGGAGGAGCTGGGTGGCCTGGCCCGCGACCTGGAGGCCGAGGACGGCGACGATCGGCGCGAAGACGATCCAGGTCTGGTGGCGGCCCCAGCGGTACCAGGCCCACACGGCACCGGCCGAGGCCAGCGCCAGCGCCTGGAGCCACATCACCAGCGGCCAGGGCACTCCGTCGCCGCCCGCGAGGGGCTCCTCGGAGGCGGGCAGGGTGCCGGATTGGATGGTGGCGGCCGGGGTCTGGGCGGGCGTACCGACCAGATCGGCGTCGACCCGCAGGATCCCCCGGGGGAGGTACGGAACACCGGTGGCCGTCACCAGGACCAGCCGGCCCTTCCCGGCGGCCACCGCGGCCGGGGCCGGGTCACCGGCATGGCGCAGGTCCAGCACGCGGTAACGGGCCCTGCCCTGACCGGTGGTGACGCTGAAGGTGTCGCCGGCGTGCAGCCGGTCGAGGGCGCCGAAGGGTCCGCCGTACGCGGCCGCGCGGCCCATCAGCACGGTGGTGCCCGACTGACCCGGCATCGGGGTGTCCCGGCGGTGCCCGGGGCCGTCGGCCAGAACGGCCGAGTCGGTGCCCTCCAGAACGACCTGGTGGACGCCGAGCGCCGGGATGTCGATCAGCGCGACCGGCGTGCCGGGGGCGAGCAACTGTCCCTGCTGGTTGGTCTGGGCGACCGGGGCGGTGCCCTCGGCGAGGGTGGCGCGCAGGGCGTCGTGGGCGGCCTGCTGGGCGGCGCGCTGCTGGAGGCCGCTGAGCAGCAGGAGCTGGACGGTCAGGCCCAGCAGCAGCGCGGCGAGGGTGAGCAGGGCGCCCCGGGCGAGGTGCCGCGCGGCGGGGATCCGGGGGAGCTGGATCTGTACGGCGACCGTCACGGCGGCCGGCCTCCTTGGGAATACCTCGGGAAGTGGGAGGACGGTGCCGGGGGGGGGGGGGGGCCGGGGCCCGGGCGCGCCCCCCCCCCGGCGGTGTGTGGGGGGTGTTATGTGGTGTTAGTTATAAAAAAAAAAAACCAACCCAAAAAAAAAAAAAAAAAAATTTGGATGAT
>NZ_JBHYXC010000029.1:32376-103906 GCF_042751495.1 Streptomyces sp. NPDC059373
TCCACCACCCAAAAAAACACCCCCTCTTTCGTCGTATGGTTCTTTCTTTTCTAAGACCCCGCCTGGGTTGGGGGGGGGCGGGGGGGGGGGCCCGCCCTCCCGGGCGCCCGCCCCCCCCCCGACTCCGGTTGTGTCAGGTGGACTTGATGGTGAAGGTCGCGCCGGACTTGGCGTTGACCGTCGTCGAGCCCAGGTAGCGGGCGTGCAGCTTGTGCGTGCCCTTCTTGAGCTTCGGCAGGGTGATGGTGACCTTGCCGTGGCTCAGCGTGCCGGTCGCGATGACCTTGGTGCCCTCGTAGATCTTGACCTTGCCGGTCGGCGTGGTGCCGGTGGCGGTGACCTTGACGGTGACCTTGGCCTGCTTGGTGTGGCCGATGGTCTTCGGCGCCGAGCTGCTGACGCTCGCGGTGGCCTTGACGATCGTCAGCTTGGCCGTGGCCTTGGACGACTTGGTGTTGGCGTCACCGGCGTACGACACCGTCAGGGTGTGCGTAGCGACCTTGAGGGTCTTCGGCAGCGAGACCGAGGCCTTGCCGCTGCTGCCCAGGGTGCCGGTGCCGAGGGTCTTGGTGCCTTCCTTGACGGTCACCTTGCCGGTCGGGACGGCCGAACCGGCGCTGGTGACGGTGACGGCGACCTTGGGGGTCTTGCCGTACGCGGTCTTGGGCGCCGAGGCCTTGGTGGTGCTGGTGCTCTGGACGGCGGAGACGGTGCCCGTCCAGGTGGCGGCGTCGCCGGCGCCGACCAGGTTGTCGGCGGTCAGCGAGACGCTGTACGAGCCGGCGGCCAGACCGGTGAAGGTGGTGGAGAGGGTGCCGGCGGCGACGTCCTTGTTGGCGACGACGCTGCCGTCGGGGCCCGTCAGGACCGCGCGGTAGTCGGTGACCGGGAGGCCGGCGCTGGTGGCGGCGGTCCAGGACAGGGCCAGGCTGCCGGCGGCCGGGGTGGCGGTGAGGGTGGGGGCGGTGGGCAGGTTGGTGACCGTACCGTTCTCCAGACCACCGAACTTGGCGTGCTTGGTGGGGTCGATCGACCCGTCGTACGACTCGTCGAGGAAGCCGAAGGCGGCGATGACGGCCTTGGAGGAGTCCGAGGCCAGTTCCGCCTTGTGGGTGCCGACGGTGACGAAGATGTCGTACAGCGAGTCGTCGTAGAAGACGCTGGTGGGGTCGATCGCCCGGCTCGGAACGACGTTGTAGACGTCGCGGCCGAAGGTGGCGTTGTTGTAGTAGGAGTCGACCGCGGTCACCTTGCCGCCGACGGTGGTGACGGGGGCGGTGTAGGTGCCCGCGGCGCCCGTCGGGTCCAGCTCGATGCCGGCCAGGTAGGCGCCGGCGGCGGCCGCGGTGCTGCTGTGGTCGGGGGCCACGCCGTTGAGCTGGGCGATCCAGCTGGCGGCCGAGAACGGCACCAGGGCGCCGGTGGCGGTCAGCGCGTCATTGGCCTGGTTCTCCTGGACGGTCGTGACGACGTCCGACTTGATGTCGGAGTCGGTGAGGCCGATGGCGCCGAGGAAGAACTTACGGGTGCCGGAGCCGGTCTGCGGGATGTACGGGTGGACGGTCTGGCCGTTCACCGTGGTGAGCGTGCCCGCGTAGATGTCGTGCAGCTGGGCGATCGTCAGGTTCTGCAGCGCGCTGCCCAGGACGGCCACACCCACCGCGTCCCGGGCCATCGGGACATAGGTGAGGGCGGTGCCGGAGACGCTCGGGCCGCCGGAGGAGCGGCCGAAGTCGATCTGGCCGCCGACATTCACCCCGCCCGCGAGCGGGTACAGGCCGTTGGTGAGGGACGAGCTGAGCGCGGTACGGCCCGCGCCGGAGCCGTTGGGGCGCAGGAAGGCGTTGCCGCCGCTGCGGGTGGTGATGGTGGAGGTGGTCGAGCCGGTGCCCGGCTCGACGGCGTCGTACGAGGCGACGCCGTTGCCGTTCGCCTTGACGGCGGTGGCGGCGTAGCTGGTGCCGTTGACGGTGTCACCGGCGAGGGCGTTGAGCACGTCCTGCGTGGTGTCGGAGCCCACGCCGACGAGGCTGCGGAAGGTGCCCGCAGGGGTCGGGTCGGCGGACGCCGGGCTCGCGAGAGCGATGCCGCTTGCGGTGGCAACGGCAGCGGCGAGTATCGCTGCCGTAAGGCGGGTGGAGCGCATCAAGGTCTCCTGCTCGGGCTGCGTGTGTCGTGACGGGTGGTTGTGCGGTTGCGCCAGGTGGTGCCAGGTAGTGCCGGGTGGCGCCGTGCGGCGCCGGTCGTGCAGGGTGGTGCCAACCGCCCGCCCCGACTGCCTTTCGGGGCGGGCGGCCGACCTCTTCCTTTACGCGCCCCTCGCACCGCTTCGCGGGCTTCGGGACGCTGTGCCGGACTCCGTCCGGCGGGCCGGGGCCGGCGGTGCCGCCCCCGGAGCTTGGGATGGTGCTGTCATCAGCCCCGTCACCCGGGCCATCGCAGCCACCTGGGCCGTTGCAGGCGAGGCAGCAGGGTGACCGTGCGGCCGCCCGGGAGCGGGACCCGCAGTGGAAGCGGGACGCGGGGCCGGGCGCCGCCCGCGAAGGGGGCGCCGGCGGCGGCGAGGATGCCGAGGGCGGCGCCGACCGGGACGGCGTAGAACAGGGCGCCGGACGGGTCGGCCGGGGTGGTGCCCATCGCGGTGGTCTCGATGGCCTTGCCGCCGTCGTAGGACGGGGCCGGGGAGATGGCGGTCGAAGGGCCGGCGCTGCTGCCCAGGCCCTGCGGGGTGCCGTCGCTCGTCCCCGCGCCGTCGGTGCCGGTGCCGCTGGTGCTGGTGGAGCCGCTGCCCGTGGTCGTGCCGGCGCTCGGGTCGGAGGCGGACGGCTTCCAGTTGACGAGCGTGGTGGCGGCGCTGTCGGCCTCGGCGCGCAGCTTCGCGGGGAGCGGGGCGTAGCCGACCGGCAGCTCGCCGGGGTCGGAGCCGCTGGTCTGGCCGGCGCCGGCGGCGTACGTGATGAGGGTCGCGTAGTCCTTGCGGGCGGCGGCCTTGATCTTGGCGGGGCGTACGGCGGCGTAGACCAGCTCGGTGAGCGGGTAGGCCTTCGTGGTCTTCGTCGTCGCCGGGTCGATGGTGCGGACCGTGGCTTTGGCCGCCGTGCCGGCCGTCGCCGTCAGGGAGGTGCCGGTGGCCGCCACGAACTTCCCCGACGCGTTGCGCAGCCGGGCGGTCTGCAGCCCGTAGCGCTTGGCGGAGGCGGCGTCGGTGATGGTGATCACGAAACGCGAGCCGACGGTCTGCGGGCCGGGGGACTTCCACGCGGTGGGCACGCTGAGCGCGTCCCAGCTGGACTTCCAGAGCTGGTCGGCGCGGCGGGTGTGCAGGGCGCCTGAGTGCATGTCGTCGACGTACGGGTGGAAGTCGATCATGCACTGCTTGATGGTGGCGTCCGAACCCGTCGGGATCGTGCACCAGGGGTCGCTCTTGGGGTAGTCGTCCGCGCTGTTCGGGTCGAAGGCGAAGCCGGTGGGGTTCAGGTCGGCGTTGGTGCTGTAGTACGGGTTCACCCGCATGCCGTCGTCGTCGGGGACGCCGGCCAGGAAGCTGCGGGCCTCCGTGTCGGACATGATCCAGTCCCAGATCGCGCGGGCGGTGTCGGAGTGGCCGATGGAGCTGATCAGGTCGGTGTCGGTGCTCGGGTTCTCGCCGACCGACAGATACGCGAACTCCGGGTTGAGCGCGAGGAATTCGGGGTCGGAGACGAGTCCGGCGGGGTTCTTCTTCGCCCAGGCGTAGCCCTTGGCGGCGGTCAGGGACGAGGTGCCGTCGGAGGCGTAGGTGGTGGTGACCGATCCCCAGGTGGAGTTGCGGTAGGACTCGGTGAGCAGCTTGGCGACCAGGCGCGGGGTGAGGTCGATGGACTCGACCTTGCTGCCGTTGAGTTTCTTCTCGGAGTCCGGTGCGCCGGCCTTGGCTCTTCGCTCGATGGTGAAGCCGATGACGGCCCCGGACAGCGCCACGGGGGCGTAGACGGTCTTGCCGGTGGTGCCGGGCGCCAGGGCCTTCGTGGTGTACGTCAGGCCGGTGCTGCCGTCGTTCTCCAGGCGGGCGCGGGCGTCGGGCTCGCCGAGCTGGGTGTAGCCGTAGACGGTGCCGGTCGAGCAGAGGGCGGCCTGCCAGCTGGTCATGGCGTCGGCGGCCAGCTCGCTGCCGGTGGTGGCGCGCTCGTCGGAGCCGAGGGCGCAGCTGACGCCGACCGGGTTGAAGCCGAGCTTGATCGCCACTCGGTTCTTCCAGTTGGTCGACGACACCGGGGAGCCCGCGTTGACCTGCGTCTGGTCCGCGTACGGCCGGCCGTCCACGTCGAGGTGGCCCTGCGGGACGATGACCAGCCAGCAGTTGGGCTTGGCCGAGCCTCCGCAGCCCAGGTGCGGGGCCTCGTTGGCGGTCTGGACCTCGAAGTACTCCTGGCCGGTGCCGTCGGAGCTGGTGCGGGCGAAGTCCACCTCGTTGGTGGTGTTGTAGTTGTAGAGCGCGTTGTTCTGCAGGTTCTTGGTGACCCAGGTGCCGTCCACGGACTTGAACGGCACCTCGCCCTGGCCGAAGTTGCCGGCGGCTCCGTAGCGGTCGTCCTGGCCGTAGTTGGTCGGGTCGGCGCTGTACGTGACGGCGCGGGTGTCGTCGTAGCCGCTGCCCGGCCAGCTGGTGCGGTTGGTGGTGGGCGAAGCCCCGTACTGGCACTGGGTTCGCGGCGGGCCGGGGTTCGACGCGACGGTGCCGTCGTCGTCGCCCCAGCACTGCATGATCTGTACGAAGTCGGTGTTGAACTGCGTACCGGCGAAGGTGGTGCCCGTGCCCCCCGTCCAGGACACGCTGACCGCCTGGCTGTTGAGGTTGGCGGTCTGGTTGACGGTGAACTTCATGTCTTTGAACTCGCCGCGCCCGGCGACCGTCACCGCTGAGTCCGTGCTCGCGGCCGTGGCGGGCTGCGCCGCCTGGGCGACGGCCGCGCCGAGCAGCGCGCCGACGAGTGCGCCTGCGGCGAGCCTGGCCAGTCTCTTCTTCATGGTGCCCCTCATGAGGACGAGTTCTTGCGGGTGCGGAGGAGCCGGGAAACGACCGAAGGGAGCAGCAGGAGGCCGAGGACGCTGATCACCGTCAGGAGCATCAGGGTCTGGGCGCTTCCCCAGCCGTCCTGCCCCGCCACGGTGACCGGCTGGGCGAGCGCGACGGTGCCGCCGGCCGCGGTCGTAGCGGCCGAGGTGGTGCCCCCGGAGGAGTTCGCGGGGGAGATGGTCTGGCCGGTGTCGGGGTCGACGGAGGCGCCGCCCGTGGTGCCGGCCGCTCCAGTGGTGCCCGTGTCGCCGCCCGTGGTGCCGGTGCTGCCCGTACTGCCGCCGGAGGACGTACCGCCGGAAGAGCCCCCTGAACCACCGCCGGAGGCGGTCGCGCCGCCGCTGCCGGTGGTGCAGGGCGCGGCGCCCTTCTTGTCACAGGCCTTGGGGTAGGGCGCGGTCTGGGCGAGTTTGTTGGTGCCGTCGGCGCTGAAGGTGGGGTTGTTGCACTTCTTGATGTCGATGGACTTCGCCTCGACACCCGGGATGCGTTTGATCTGGTCGAAGCCGGCCTTCACCAGGTTGATGGGAAGGGGTGAGTAGCCCAGCGACGGTGCCTGTTGCTGCCCCTGGCACATGAAGTAGTACGAGAACGCGCCCAGCGTTTTGCCCTTGGACTTGGTGAAGGTGCCCTCGACCTTGAGCGGAAGGATCATGTACGAGTAGCTGGAGAGCGGGTAGTTGCGCCTGTCGCTGTCGGTGTAGACGCCGTCGAGGTTCTGCGTGAGGTAGTCGGCGGAGTTCTTGTTGGTGTTGATCTTCGCCTTGAGCAGCGACACCGCGACGTTCTGGGGGGTCGGCTCGGTGTAGTAGCCGGCGTGGTTGAGCACCTTGGCGACCGGGAAGTGCGCGTTGAGCGCGTACGAGTAGTTGACGTACCCGATCGAGCCCTCGCCGTAGCCCTGGGCCACGTAGCCGGCCACACCCAGGTCGCCGGACTGGGCGATCATGCCGGAGGTGGTGGGGTAGTTCGAGGTCTGGCCGCAGGCCCCGGAGCGGCCGACCTTCGCGCAGTACGCGTTCCACAGCGACTTGTGCTGGTTGGCCATCCACAAGGTGAACTGGGCCGTCGATCCGGAGCCGTCGGAGCGGACGACGGGGACGATGGTGCGGTGCGGGAGCGCGAGGCCGGGGTTGTCGGCCTTGATGGTCCGGTCGTCCCAGTAGCTGATGGCGCGAGTGAAGATCTTGGTCACCACGTCGCCGGACAGGCGGAGGTTGGTGACCTTCTTCCCGCCGATCGTGAGGTGGTACATGAAGACCGTGCCGCCCGCGACGATCGGCATGTACGCGTAACTGCCCGAGGCCGGGTTCTCGGCGGCCGAGCCGTCGGTGGGGTGCGTCTGGAACGGGATGTCGGACACCGCGTAGTCCACGGTGCCGTTCAGGAACTGCCGGCGCCCGTCGGAGGAGCCGGTGCCGGAGTAACTGATCCGCATGCCGTACTGGTTGACGTCCCGCCGCCACTCGTCGACCGCGTTCTCGGCCCACGTGGAGCCCGCTCCGGCGATCGGGGTGTAACTGGTGGCGGCCGCGGTGCCCGCGCCGGGCCCGAGCAGCACGGACGCGACCACGGCGAGCAGCGCGGCGAGCAGGGGCACGGGGGCGAACCGGCGTGCCGCGAGGTACGTGCGCATCAGGAGGTCTCTCCGGGATTCTCACCGTCGAACAGGGAAAGGGCGGGGGCGTGCTGTTCCGCGAAGCGCGCGGCGTCGCGCTTGGAGGCGCGGGCGGCGCGGCGCGCCTGCCGCTTGGTCTGCTGGCCGGGGCCACGGCCGCCGAGGATCCGGGCGACCGCGAACAGGACCAGGACCAGGGCCATCAGGACCGCCGCGGCGCCGAAGCCTCGGGCGATCATGGTCGGTTCCGGGGACTTGACGAAGGAGAAGACGGCCAGCGGCAGCGAGACCATGGGGCCGTGCACCGGATCGGCGTTGAGGGCGGCGGTGTAGCCGGCGGTGAGCAGTACCGGCGAGGTCTCGCCGATACCCCGGGCGGTGCCCAGGATGACGGCGGTGGCCAGTCCTGATCGGGCGGTGGGCAGGACGACGTGCCAGACGGTGCGCCAGCGCGGCGCGCCGAGGGCTTCCGCCGCCTCGGTGAGGTTGCCGGGGACCAGCCGGAGTACGACGTCGGCGGCGCGGATCACGATCGGCAGCATCATGACGCTGATCGCGAACCCGGCCGCGAGCCCCGACTTCTGCAGGCCCAGGCCGAGGATCCAGGTGGCGTACACCATCAGGCCGGCCACGATCGACGGCAGCGCGGTCATCGCCTCGACGATGGTCCGTACGAACCTCGAGAAGCGGCCCGGGATCTGGTTGAGGTACACCGCGCAGGCCAGGCCCAGCGGCACGGTGACCGCCAGCGCGATGGCGATCATCAGCAGGGTGCCGAGCATGGCGTGGGCTATGCCGCCGTTGGTGAGCGGGTCCAGGGGGCCGGCCTGCTGCATGTCCTGGGTGAAGAAGTTGAGGTGCGGCAGCGCCTCGCGGCCGCGGTAGAGGGTGAAGCCGACGACCAGGACGAGCGCGGCGAACAGCAGCGTCGCCGCCGACCACAGCACGACCGTCATCACCCGGTCACGGACGGCGGGGCCGTCCTCCTCCAGGCCGGTCAGCACCGCGTACCCGGCGACGAAGGCGGCGTACGCGACCACCACGAAACCCAGACCGCCCGACAGCGGGGCGAGTCGGCCGAAGAGCAGCAGCGCGACACACAGCCCGGACGCGGCGGCGCCGCACAGGGCGAGCACCCCGGAGCGGGTGGGGCCGCCGATGCGGCGGGGTGTGTCGGGGACGTCCGGGGCCGGGTCCGGGGCCGTGTCGACCGCCGGCGCTTCGTCGAGGAGCGTCATCTCATCCCTCGCTCTGTGCGCCGGACCGCGAACGGGCCACGATCGACGACGCGGTGAAGTTGACGACCAGGGTGAGCAGGAAGAGCGCCAGGCCCGCCGCCATCAGGGCCGACATGCCGAAGTCGGAGGCGTCGCCGTAGTGCAGGGCGATGAGCGAGGAGACCGAGTTGGTGCCGGTCTGCAGGATGTGCGGCTGGATGGTGAAGACCGGCGAGATGATCAGGTACACCGCGATCGTCTCGCCCAGCGCCCGGCCGAGTCCCAGCATGGTGCCGCCGATCACCCCGCCCTTGCCGTACCGGAGGACGACCGACCGGATCATGCCCCAGCGGGTCGCCCCGAGTGCGTACGCGCCCTCCCGCTCGCCCGCCGGGGCCTGGGTGAAGACCTCGCGCATCACCGAGCACTGGATCGGCGCGACCATCAGCGCGACCACGATCCCGGCGACGAAGGTGGACGCGGTGTAGACACTCGCGGAGGCGAGTGGCTGGCCGGGCTGGGCGCCGTCCACGTGCAGGAAGGGGATCCACCCGAACCAGTCGGAGAGCCACCGCGACAGCCCGATGACGTTCTTCTGCAGGAAGAACAGCCCCCACAGCCCGTAGACCACGGACGGCACCGCCGCCATCAGGTCGACCATCGCCACCAGCGTGCGGCGCAGCCGGCGCGGCGCGACGTCGGAGATGAACAGCGCCGTGCCGAGCGCCAGCGGTACGGAGATCGTGACCGCGACGGCGGCGATCAACAGGGTGCCGGTCAGGACAGCGGCGATGCCGAAGTGGTGGACGTCGGGCTGCCACTGCGCGGTGGTGAGGAACGAGAAGCCGGTCGCGCGCAGCGCCTGGGCCGCCCTCAGCAGCAGGAACACACCGACCGCCGCCATGATGGCGAGCACCACGGCCCCGGCGGCGGTCAGTTGGTACCGGAAGATCCGGTCGCCGGTGCCGCGTGCCGCGCCCAGCCGGCGCGGGATGTCGTCGTGGAGGCCGGGTCTTCCGGACCCCGATTCTGCGGATGCCATCGTGGCTCCCCCCACATGTCAGGCGGCGCGAGCGACTGCGGTGTCGCGCCGGGGAGAGTCAATGGCTGAAAAGTGTCGCGCCACCACGTCGTTGCTTACGGCGGGGCGAACAGTGGATGTTCACGTGGTGTGGGGGCTGTGTGACGACTGAGTGAAGCCGGGTATGCGTTTGGGACATACGGACGTGACAAACGCAGCGAAACACACACTGGCCATCCTCCGCGCCCGGCCCGTACGGTCCTCCCACAGCACAGCGCCGTGCTCTCCCGCAGGCACCGCACCCAGTCACCGGAGGCACCCCCCATGGCCGAATCGCAAGCGAGGCCGGGCATCGAGACCCGGTCGATCGACTGGGTCCCGGACGGCGAACGGCACGGCAAGGTCTGGCACCAGGGACCGCTGTGGTTCCTCGGCAACTTCCAGTACTTCACCATCGCCGTCGGCTTCGTCGGCCCGTCGCTCGGCCTGCCGCTCGGGCCGACCGTCCTCGCCGGCGTGCTCGGTATCGTGGTCGGCACACTGTTCATGGCCTTCCACGCCTCGCAGGGCCCGGTGCTGGGGCTGCCGCAGATGATCCAGTCGCGGGCCCAGTTCGGCTACCGCGGGGTGATCGTGGTGCTGGCGGCGACGATCTTCACGTACGTCGGCTTCAACGTCGCGGACCAGGTCCTGCTGTCGCAGGGCCTGAACGGCATCTTCGGCTGGGACCCGACGCTGGTCGCGGTGGGCTCGGCCGTGGTGGCGGTGCTGCTGGCGGTGTACGGCCACGACTGGCTGCACCGGGTCTTCCGGTGGCTGCTGTACGTGTCGCTGCCGCTGATGCTGCTGGTCACCTTCGGCGTCCTCACCGGTCAGGCCGGCGGCGGCCATGTCCCCAACCAGCATCTGGCGTTCAGCTGGGCGGCGTTCTTCGCCCAGTTCTCGGCGGCGGCCGCGTACAACATCACGTACGCGCCCTACGTCTCGGACTACTCGCGCTATCTCCCGCGTACGACCTCGCCCAAGGCACTGATCGCCTCGGTCTTCTTCGGCGCCTCCGGGTCGGCGGTGTGGCTGATCTCGCTCGGCGCCTGGCTGGCGCTGCGGCTCGGGGCCGGTGACGGGCTGGTCGGGCTGCGGGAGGCCGGCGACCACGTGCTGCCGGGGCTGGGCGCGGCGGCGGCCGTACTGTCCGCGCTGAGCCTGGTGGCGACCATGGGCATGAACGCGTACGGCGGCATGCTCACCGTCCTGACCGGCATCGACTCCTTCCGGCCCATCAAGCCGTCCCGGCGGGCCCGGGTGGTGGCGATCCTGGCGCTCGCCGTGCTCTGGTACGCGATCGCCTCGCTGATCTCGGCCGACGCGGTGGCCACCGTCTTCACGGCGCTGACCCTGATGCTGTACCTGCTGGTGCCGTGGACGGCGGCCAACCTGGTCGACTTCTTCTTCGTACGCCGTGGCCACTACGCGGTGACGGATCTGTTCACGCCCACCGGCATCTACGGCGTCTGGTCCTGGCGCGGCCTGACCGCCTACGCGGCCGGCATCGCCGCCGAGATCCCCTTCATGGTCCTGCCCGACCTCGGCGGCTGGTCCTACACCGGTCCGATGGCCCGGCAGCTCGCCGGAACCGACGTCGCCTGGCTCGTCGGCCTCGCCGTCAGCGCCGTGGTCTTCCTCGCTGTCTCCCGCAGCCGGTCGGAGACCGAGGAGTCGGCAGCGGTCGCCCGCAGCGAGGAGCAGTTGGCGACGGCGTGAATCACGCCGGTGGCGGAGCGGCGTGCGGACGTAGGCTCGGGTGCCATGGGTGACTTCCTGCCGTTCCTGGTGTTCGTCGGTTGCCTTGGCGTGGCCCTGGGCTTGGCGCAGGCGGAACGCAAGGTGCCGATGCCGTCGCCCGACGATCCCCTGGGGTGGAGCCGGGGCGAATCCCGCGACCCGGCGGACCGGCGGCCGCTTCGCCCGCACCCGCGCCGCCCACGGCTGGATCTCCGTCGCCGGGTCGCCCGCCTGTGGCGGGGCCGCTGAGCGATCGGCCGGTTGTTTCTGTTATCGCCTGCGGGTCCGGTGCGTCTCCTGTCCGAACGCATCCGGATCCGACACAGGAGTGAAGCAGTGGTCGCAGACATCAGCCGCCGGAACATGCTGAAGATCGCCGGAGCGGCGGCCGGAGCCGTCACCATCGGCGCCGGCCTCAGCGCCGGGACGGCCTCGGCCGCGGGCGCGACGTTCGCGCACCCCGGAATGCTGCACACCCAGGCCGACTTCGACCGGATGGCCGCCAAGGTGAAGGCGGGCACCGGCCTGTGGAAGGCCGGCTACGACAAGCTGGCGGCCAACCCGCGCTCATCCAGCACCTGGAAGCCGAACCCGCTCGCGACGGTGATCCGCGGCGCCGACGGTGACAACGTCACCACGCTCGCCTTCGACATCGCCGCCGCCTACCAGAACGCCCTGCGCTGGAAGGTCACCGGCGACACCGCCCACGCGGACGCCGCCCGCGACATCCTCAACGCCTGGTCGGCCAAAATGACCACGCTCGACGGCAGCGCCGACCGTTTCATCGCGGCGGGCATCCACGGCTACCAGTTCGCGAACGCCGCGGAGATCATGCGCGGCTACGACGGCTTCGACCTGGCCCGGTTCAAGAAGATGATGCTGAACATCTTCTACTCGGCGAGCAGCAGCTTCCTCGCCAAGCACAACGGTGCGTACGACTCCAACTACTGGAGCAGCTGGGACCTGTTGAGCGTGGCGTGCGTACTGGCCGTTGGCATCCTCTGCGACGACCAGGCCAAGGTCGACGAGGCCGTCACGTACTTCAAGAGCGGCAAGGGCATGGGCTCCGTCAAGCACGCCATCCCGTTCATCCACCCCGGTGGCCTCGGGCAGATGGTCGAGGTCGGCCGCGACCAGGGGCACGCCCTGCTGAGCGTCGGCCTGATGGGCACCATCTGCGAGATGGCGTGGAACCAGGGCATCGATCTGTACGGCTACGACGACAGCCGGGTCCTCAAGGGCGTCGAGTACGCCGCCAAGTGGAACCTGGGCCACGACGTCCCCTTCACCCCCTGGACCTGGAACTACGGCGCGCCGGGCGTCTGGTCGGGCTCGCAGACCCTCACGGCCGCCTCCGGGGCCAGCCGCGGCCAGGTGCGCCCGATCTGGGAGAGCCTCTACAACCACTACGTGAACCGCCGAGGCCTCGACGCGCCGTACGTGAGCGCCATGGCCGCCAAGGTCCGGCCCGAGGGCGGCGGCGGCGACTACGGCACCGGCGGCGGCCTCGACCACCTCGGCTTCGGAACCCTGGCCTTCACCCGGCCCAAGGCCACCGGCGCCTCGGCGACGGCGAGCCCCACGGTGGCCGCGTCGGCCTCGGCTTCGGGCGGCGCCTCCTCCTCCTCCTCCGCGTCGGCCTCTGCCGGTGGTTCCGCCTCCTCCGTCGGCACCGCCACGGCCAGTCCCGCCTCCTCCGCCAGCCCGCTCGGCGGCACCTCCGACCTGGCAGACACCGGGTCGAGCGACATCGCGGGCTGGAGCGCCGCCACCGGCATCACCGCCCTCGCGGGCGGCCTGCTCCTGCTGCGCCGGCGCGGTCAGACCCGCCGCAACACCCAGTAGCCGGCCTCGTCCGCCACGATCCGGTACGTCGCGTCCGGGTGCAGCTGGTGGGCGTACGTCAGGATCTCCGCGGCCGACTTGTCCGTCTCTTCCAGTGCGATGTAGCCCGGCACGATGCCCTGGGTGTTGGTCACCCACAGCACCCGGCACCGGTTGGTGAGATGCGCGAGCGGTCCGATGTCGGCCTCGACGGTCGCTCCGTCGGGGACCGCCGCGAGCACGCGGGCGGCCGCCGCCGCCCGCGTGCCGGGGTCGTACACGGCCGTACGGGTCAGCTCGGCCAGCGGCAGTGTCGTACTCAGCGCCAGCGCGGCCGCCAGCGACGCGGCCGGGACGTGGGCGGCGTACCTGCGCAGCCATGGGCGCCGACTGCGCAGGGCCGGGCCCAGAGCGTCGACCAGGGCGAGGGCGACGACCGGCATGAGGACGGCGTTGTAGTGCCAGTCCGTACCCCAGTAGTGGCTGTCGCCCGAGGTGAACCGCCAGGCCAGGGTCGGCAGGGCGGCCAGCAGCAAGGGTGAGCGCAGAGCGAGCAGACCGCTGGTTGGCAGCAGCACCCAGAGCAGGGTGCGCAGCTTCTGGTCCGCGCCGCCGACCAGGTGCCCGAGGATGCTGCCGCTGGCGTCCGCGCCCATCTTCGCCCAGTAGCCGTAGCTCCCGGTCGCGTTGAAGGCCGGTATGACATACGCCAGTTCCACCTCGCTGGCCATCACCCCGAACGCCATCAGCCCCACCGCGTACGTCACCGCCCTCGGGTCCGTCCGCCGCGCCCTCAGCGCCACGATCGCCCCGATCGCTGCCGCCGTGACCCCCAGGTCCTCCTTCACCAGCACCAGCGGCGCCGCCCACCACAGAGCGGCCCGCCACCGCTGCCGCAGCACCGCCTCCAGCGCGAACGCCACCAACGGCACCGCGAAGCAGACCTCATGGAAGTCGAAGTCCACCGCCCGCTGTATCCCCCACGACAGCCCGTACGCCGCCCCCACCGCGAACCCCCGCCCCCGCCCCAACGCCCGCGCCGCCGCCCGCGTCACCGGCACCGCCGACACCGCGAACAGCGCCGCCTGCGCCACCAGCAGCGTCACCGCGCTCGGGAAGATCCGGTAGAACGGCGCGACCAACGCCGTCACCGGGCTGAAGTGGTCGCCCAGCAGGTTGAACCCCGGCCCCTTGATATCCGCCACCGGCGCCCTCACATGCGCGTAACCCCGCACCGCCTGCTCGAATATCCCCAAGTCCCACGACATCGTCCCCATCCCCCGGAACCGACCCACCGAGATCGCCGCATACGCCCCGAACAGGGCTGCCGCCAGCCAATACGGTTCCCCCTGCCGCCGCGTCCGCGGTCCGCCGGCTGTGGATGAGGGTGCGGTTCTGGTCCTGGAATCGAGCATCGTCGCCCAAGTATGCGAACCCCACCTGTGTGTTCTCCCCCCCGGGTTGGGGGTAGGCCGTCCTCCCCCAGCTAGACGCTGGGAGGTGCCCCCAAGGCGGGACGGGCTGGCCCAACCCGGCCACGGACCGTAAGCCGCCGACGCACCCCGGACACCCACCGTCGTGCTGCGGGCCCGTCGCCGGGCGCGGGCGGGTTGGGCCAGCCCTCCCCCAGCCTTCGGCCGGGGGGACCCCCACCTCGCTTCGCTCGCCTCAGGCGAGCGGCCTACCCCCAACCCACCGGTCAGCGTGGGCGGGCGCCCCCGGCTACCGGCGGACCTGGCTCAGCCAGGACAGCGTGCGGCGCAGCTCCGCCGCGAAGGGGTGGTGGGGGCCGTGGACGCGGTCGGCGTCGTACAGCAGGCGCGACAGCACGTCGTGCGCGGCGGCGCGGTCGCCGACCGACAGCAGCAGATGCCCGATGCGGCGCCGGACCTCCAGCGGCAACGCCGGATCCGTGGCGCGGTACTGCTCGAAGTAGGGCAGCAGGGTGCGGTATTCGGTGAGCGCGGCGGCGGCGTCGCCGAGTTGCTCGAGGCACTGCGCGGCCTCGTAGCGGTACTGGAGGGACGCACGGCCCGCAGGACCGGAGTCGGCGGCATGCTCGTCGGCGAGGCGGCGGAGCTCGGGCAGGGCGCGGCGGTACTGGCCGTCCTCCATCAGCGTGGCGGCGTACTGCTTGCGCAGCATCCGCACGACCGGTGAGTGCTCGCCGTGCTTCTGCTCGGCGGCGGGGAGGACGCCGCCGAGGATGTCGACGGCCTGGGTGATGCGGCCGGCGTCGAGGAGGCGCTTGACCTCGTCGACGGCTTCGGCGATGCCGGTGGAGCCGGTGGGAGGGGGCGCCGGAGTCTCGCTGGGGGGCGCGGCGGGGCGGTCGGGCCAGGGGGCGTGGGGGCGGAGGAAGGGGCGGCTGGGGTCCATCGGGCCGATCAGCCGGTGGTGCGGGCCCGGCACGGGAAGCAGGGTGGCGAGCCTGCGGTAGGTCTCCTGGGCGTCGGGGAGCCGGTGTTGCGGGTCCTTCGCGAGGAGCTGGAGCACCAGGGCCTCCAGCGGCTCGGGCACTTCGGGCCGTACCTGCCGCAGCGGCACCGGCGCCTCGTACAGGTGGCGGTGGAGCACGCCGAGGGCCGTCGACCCGGCGAAGGGGACGTTGCCGCTGACCAGTTCGTGGAGCAGGACGCCGAGTGCGTAGAGGTCCGTACGGGGGCCGACGGCGCCGCCCATGGCCTGCTCGGGGGCCATGTAGGCGGGCGTGCCGATGGGGGTGCCGGTGTGGGTGAGCCGGGTCGTGTCCGTGTCGAGCACCGAGGCGACGCCCAGGTCGAGGACGGTGATCGACCCGTCGGGCCGGACCATCACATTGCGGGGCTTGAGGTCGCGGTGGACGATCGGCACCGCGTGCACGGCGGACAGCACGGCGCACAGCTGCGCGGCGACGGCGACCGCCCAGGGCCAGGGGTACGGATCGTGCTCGGCGAGATGGTCGGCGAGGTCGGCGCCCTCGACGTACTGCATGACCAGGTACAGCTCGTCGCCGTCGCTGCCGGCGTCGTGGACGGTGACCAGGCCGGGGTGGTCGACCTGGGCGGTGACCCGGCACTCGCGCTCGAAGCGGCCGCGCAGCTCGGTCACGTCCTCGCCGCCGGCGACCTTGTCGGGGCGCAGCAGCTTGACGGCGACGCGACGGTCGAGGCGGCGGTCGTAGGCGGTCCAGACCTGGCCCATGCCGCCCTGGCCGATGACCGTGGCCAGCTCGTAACGGCCGGCGACGATCCGTCCGTTCACTGATCGCCTTCCTGCTTGCGCAGCAGGTCACTCAGCTCGTCCAGCTCGGCCCGCACCTGGTTGATGCGCGGGGGCTGGGGGACGGCGGGCGGCGGCGCGGGGGCGGGCGGGGGCGGCGGGGTGGGGGTGTGGCTGTAGGGGTTGTACTCGTACGGGCCGGGCCGGCCCGGCAGTTGGGGCTGCGGGTGCGGCTGGGCGTACGGGTACGGGGACGGGGCGGCGTACGACTGCGCGGCGGCCGCCTCCCGCGTCTCCTTGCGGTACTGGATGTCCAACACCAGGAAGTAGACCGGCGTGAAGAGCCAGAGGCCGACGAAGCCGAAGGTGCCCGTGGCGTCCGCCGGGCCGGTGATGTTGTCGCTGTCGCTGATCATGCTGAGGCAGATGCCGGGAAGGACGATCCCGACCGCCCCGAACACCACCCAGTCCATCGGGCGGCGGCGGAGCAGGGCGAGCCGCAGCAGCAGGATCCAGTTGAGCAGACTGAAGCCGACGTACCCGATCACCATGAAGAGCACGCGCAGGGCGACCGCGCCCCCGTCGCCGGTCGGGCGGGGCTGCGGCGGTGCGGTGCCGGGGCCGTTCATCACTTGCTCCCTGAGCAAACAAAAGTGCGGGTGACAGGCGAAGACTATCCGTCACCGCCGACAACCGACCCGGCGTTACCCGAACTACACCTGTGGCCCCTCCGGGCGGACCGTCCCGTCCGTCAGCCCGTCGTGGAGCCCCTGCACGAGCTGCTCGCCCAGCTGCCCGGCCAGCCGCAGCGTCTCCTCGAAGGCCGCCAGCGTACGGAAGCGCTCCCCGTACCGCCGTTGGTCGCCCAACGGCAGCCGGGGCAGCTGGAGCCGCCGTACGTCCAGCCGGGTCGAGGTCGAGGCATAACTGCTGGCCTGCCGGTTGTTGGCGGTGCCGCGCAGGAAGCCGGCCAGGAACCAGGGGTCGAGGGCGGCCGGATCCGGACGCAGCAGATAGAGGTTCCGGCCCAGCGCCGCGCCGGCCGTGGCCTCGTCCACCACCCGGGCCGCAGCGCCGCGCCCCAGCACCGGAACGACCACGTCCCCCGGCTCCGTGAGCACCGGCTCCTCCGGCGGACCGTCCGGCAGCGTCCCGCTGGGCGCGGTCCCGGCGAGGACGTCGTGCTCGGTGAGCACGGCCGGCCCGGGGGCGGTGCCGGGGCCGCCGGCGCGCAGCACCAGGGCGCCGGCGCGGGCGAGTTCGCCGACCGTGGTGGCCGGCCAGCGCGCGGGTTCGCCGGGCACGGCCGGGGCGGGGGCCAGTTCGGTGGTACGCCGCAGGGTCGCCGCCAGCCGGTCGCGTACGTCGGCCAGCCCGTCGGCGCCGCCGGGGTTGACGGGCGGCGGCAGGTGGCGGGCCGGGGCCAGGTCCACGTCGTCGTCGAGGAGGTCGATGACCTTCAGGGCGCGCCTGACGCCGGGCCGCTCCTCGGTCGTGCCGTGCCGGTCGAAGGACCGCCAGGCGTCGAGGACGGTGCCGCGCACGGTCTGCCAGGGCAGCTTCTCGGCGCCGGGGACGGCCAGTTGGGCGGTGTCCACGAGCAGCAGGTGCGGGGTGGGGCTGCCGCCGTTGCCGGGCCTGCGCAGCACCCACAGGTGCAGCGGGATCCCGTACGGCGGCGCGGCTCCGGCCGGCAGCGCGATCACGGCCCGCAGTGCGCCGCGCCGCAGCAGGTCGGCCCGGATCCGGCGGCCGGACCTGCGGGACGCGGCGGCGGGCGGCATCAGCAGGACGACGGTGCCGCCGTCCCGTACCCGGGCCAGCGCGTGCTGCACCCACGCCAGCTCCGATTCGGTGCGGGCCGGGAAGCCGTACTCCCAGCGGGGGTCGTAGGCCAGCTCGTCGTGGCCCCAGTTGCGTTCGTTGAACGGCGGGTGGCACAGCACCGCGTCCGCCGCGAGCCCCGCGAAGGCGTCGGCCCGCAGGCTGTCCCCGGCCCGTACGCGTACGTCGGTGGCCGGGTCGGCATGCAGGGCCAGCCGCAGCGCAGCCAGCGCCGCCAGTTCGCGGTCCGCGTCCTGCCCGGCCACGGTGTCCGGCGCCTCGGCGGCCCGCAGCAGCGCCCCGGTGCCGCACGCCGGGTCGAGGACGGTGCGGGCCGGGCCGGCCAGGGTGGCCATCAGCTCGGCGAGGTCGGGCGGGGTGAGGGTGTGCTGCCTCGGGTTGGCGTCCAGATACCGCCCGAGCAGGAATTCGTACGTCTGCCGTGGCCCCAGCTCCGCCGCCAGCTCGGAGACCCCGCGCAGCAGATCGAGCTCGACGGGGCGGCCCAGCGTGAACTGCTCGGCGAAGCGCAGCGCGAAGACCTCGTCCAGTGCCGCGGTGAGGGCGTGCGCCCTCAGGTCCGCCCAGTCGTCAGGGCGGTCCCGTACGAGCAGCAGGACGGCGCCTGCCTGGCGCAGCGCGGTCAGGGCGCCGGCCGGGTGGCTCTCGACCTGCTGCCAGACGCGTTCGCGCAGCGGGACCTCGGCCAGCTTGCCCTGGCCGCGCAGCCATGCCTCCACCTCGGCGAGCGCGAAGGCCGGGCTGGTGTCGGTGCCCCCCACCGGCCGGGGGAAGTCCGCGTGGCGGCGCCGCCAGTTGCTGACCGCGGCGCGCCCCACCCCGGCGAGCCGCGCGATTCCGGCGGCGGTCACCTCTGTTGCGTTCTCCGGCACTGACGCCCCCTTCCCTGTGGCCTTGAGCATACCGATGAAGTCGGGAGAGGTCGCTTCACGGTGTGAATTCATTTCATTCTCACAATCATGTTGACTCGGTTCACAGACGCATGCTGTGATGGCTCCATCGCCTCACGGCCCGTCATCCCAGGGGGAATCCACATGAACCAGCACGTCTTCAAGCGCGCCACGATCGCCCTCGTGGCCGCCGCCGCCCTCGGCGGCCTCGCCGCCTGCAACCCGACCGGCGGCAGCGGCACCGCCGGGCAGCAGCCCCAGAAGAAGACCATCGCCGACCTCACGGGCCCTCAGATCGCGACCAGGGCCATCAAGGCCACCAAGTCCGCCACCTCACTCACCATGGACCTCGAGGGCAAGAGCAGCGGCGAGGACATGACCTTCCACATGGCCCTGGACACCAAGGGCGACTGCACCGGCCGCATCAAGACCGGCGACGGCACCATCCAGCTCATCAAGGCCGGCGCCACCGCCTACCTCAAGTTCGACGACGCCTACTGGACGTCCCAGGGCAAGGACGGCCAGACCGCCAAGACCGTCATCGGCGGCCGCTGGATGAAGACCAAGGCCACCGGCGCCGACGCCAAGGACCTCACCAGCTCCTGCGACCTCTCCGAAGTCCTCGCCGGCTTCGAGGGCTCCGACACCGAGGCCAAGAAGGGCGCCCTCACCACGGTTGACGGCGTCCCCGCCATCACCCTCACCGAGCGCGACGGCGCCGAGCACTACACCATCTACGTCGCCACCGAGGGCAAGCCCTACCTGCTCAAGCTGGTCACCAAGGGCGGCAAGGAGCCGGGTACCCTCCTGCTCTCCGGCTTCGACAAGCCCGTCAACGCCCAGGCTCCCGCCACCAAGAACACCGTCGACATCGACAAGCTCGGCGGCTGACCCGGCCGCACCGCGGGAACGGCGCCCTTTTCCTCGGTAAAGGCGGCAAAACGCGTTCCTGGTCCACCAAAGCTGTCAAGGACATCCCCAACTTCTTCCTCTTCGGCGCCCTGGTCGGGCAACTCCGGCCGTAAAGTTCCGTTCGTGGGCATATCAAGGGCGGGAAAAGCACTGGTGGTTGTGGCGATCGGGGTCCTCGGCCTCGCGGGCTGCAAGGACACCACGGCTACCGGGACGGGCAACAACGCGGCACCCAAGGGCAGCGCCCTGGCGGCGGTAAACGACCTCACCGTGAAGGGGCGGGCGCCGAAGACGGGCTATTCCAGGGCCCAGTTCGGAAAGTCCTGGGTCGACACGGACCACAATTCCTGCGACACCCGGGACGACATACTCCAACGCGACCTGACGGCCGAGTCGTTCAAGGCGGCCCAGGGTGGCGACTGCATCGTCGCCACCGGCACGCTGGACGATCCGTACACCGGAAAGACCATCCGCTTCACCCGCGGCAAGAGCACCGTCGACATCGACCACGTCGTCGCCCTCTCCGACGCCTGGCAGAAGGGCGCGCAGAAGTGGACCCGCGACAAGCGCGAGCAGCTCGCCAACGACCTTATGTTGGCGGTGTAGATGTCTCACGGTGATGTGTCTCAGGGGTGGGGTGGCCGCGTGGCCAGGTGGTGTCTCACGAGCGGCGTGCTGCATGCCGGCGCTGCACTGGCGGCCGGGGCCGTCCTGACGGGCTGCACGGGAGGCGGACTCTCCGACGAGAGTGGTTCATCAGGCGGCGGCTCGTCAGCGTCCGCCAAGTACGGAACCAGCCCCTTGGCCGACCCCGACGGAACGAAGCCGGGGCTTGCCCCGATCCCGTCCGAGACGGACGAGGCGACAGCGCGTGAGCTGATCACCAAGCTGTCGACCAAGGGACGAGGGCCGAAGACGGGCTATGACCGCGACGAGTTCGGCTACGCGTGGATGGACACGGCGGACGGTGTGCCGCTGGCGCGGAACGGTTGTGACACCCGGAACGACTTGCTGAAACTCCATGGGCGCAACGTCGAGTTCCGTGCCGGTTCTGACTGCGTCGTCGTCTCGATGGACCTGTACGACCCGTACACCGGCAAGGACATCGTCTGGAAGAAGGCGAAGGCCACCGAGGTGCAGATAGACCACGTGGTGCCGTTGTCGTACGCCTGGCAGATGGGTGCCGCGCGCTGGGGCAAGGAGAAGCGGCAGCGGATGGCCAATGACCTGCTGAACCTTCTTCCGGTCTCGGGCTCGACGAACTCCACCAAGCGCGACTCGGGCCCGGCATCGTGGCTGCCGCCGAACAAGACGATCCGGTGCTCGTACGCGGTGCGGTTCACGCAAGTGGCAGCCAAGTATGAACTGCCCGTGACGTCTGCGGACAAGACCATGATGCTGCAGCAGTGCGGCGCTTGAGGTTCCAAGGTTCGGCAGCTCTGCAGGCCGCTCCTGTCAGGCTTGGGCACCCTCGTTCTCGTCTCCACAGGCATCCTTTGGACCACACCACCAGGAGGAACCAGTGTCGTACCCGCAACCGCTCACCGCTGAGGAGAAACTCGCCGACGCGAAGAAGCAGCTGAGCCTCCCGCGTATCGTCGTGATCTGCGGTTCCACCCGCTTCATGACCGAGATGACCGAGGCCGATCTGCGGGAGACCAAAGCCGGGCAGATTGTCGTCAAGCCGGGCTGTGACATGAAGTCGCCGCACGAACTTTGGTCCGATCCTGTCGAGGCCGAGACGCTGAAGGTTCGACTCGACGATCTGCACCGGGCGAAGATCCGGCTCGCTGATGAGGTGCTCGTAATCGGCGACTACATCGGAGACAGCACCCGAGCCGAAATCGCCTACGCCCGGTCGCTGGGCAAGCCCGTGCGGTTCACGCACCCCGAAGTCGACCCCGACGCCTGACCGCCCACCCCGGGCTGGATGCGTGGCAGTGCTACCTTCAGCAGCCGGAGAGCGCGACAGGACGGCGTGGGTGAGTCAGGGCTGCACTGGGGATGAGTCCGTGGCCGTCCTGGCGCTTTTTAGCTGCTTAACCACCCCTACCTGCTTCCCGGCCGGCTGAGCGTGAAGGCGACGGGCGTCCGCTTCCAACTCGGCGTTCCTCAGGGCGAGAATCTGGATCTGGTTTGCGTACGCCGCGACGGTGGCACGCAACTCCCGGATCTCGGCGCCCTTCTCCCGGCGGAGTTCCCGCTCGGACTGTTTCAGGCGCGCGACTTCCTGCCTGAGCTCGTCGGACTCAGGACGCCTGGCCTCGGGCGAGCTGAGAATCCCCTTGATGACTGCCGCGACGGGAGAGCGGTAGTACGAGGCTCGGGAGACGCCTGCCTCGGCGGCGATGTTCACTGCCGAGGTACGGCCGTCAGTGATCTCGGGACGGCCGAGCATGAGCCGCTCGAAGGCACGCATGATCTGTTGGTCGATGTCGGTCAGGCCGGTGTCTTCCCGGGCCAGGTGGGCGAAGGCGGTGCGGACGGCTTGAAGGGTCTCGTCCATGGAGTCGGTCATCGTCAGGTGTCCTCATGGTCGATCTCGGCGATCAGACGGGTGAGCGTGGCCAGGTGTTCGGCGATGGCGAGCTGCTGTAGCTGCGGGAGGCCCGTGGCCTCGCCGAGTTCGGCCCGGGCCATGTCGTGTGCTCGTTCCAGGCGGGGCAGGTGGACGGCGGAGCGGCGTGAGTTGGGGCAGTTCATGCACATGTCGAGCATGGGGACGGGGCGTCCCAGCGGCTTGGCTCGCTTGCGACACACAGCCGTCTCCGCCTGGTAGAAGCAGTCGTTCAGCACGCCGGGGTGCAGGGTCTTCGTCAAGTGGTGCAGCAGCGTTCTCAGCCGGGAGGGGCTGGCCACGACACCCGGCAGGTCTCCGAGCTCGCTGCGGATGCGGTCGAACTCGGCCTCGATGCGCCGGGCGGCACCGCCCGCTGAGGGGCCGCCGTCGTTCCAGTCGTGGTAGAGGTCCTCGACGTAATCCAGCTTGGCCACGGCCTCCTCGGCCGCGACCTCGTCGGCGAAGCCGGAGGCGGACGTTCCCGCGTACCCCTCGAACATGGTGATTGCCGCGTGCTTGTACTGGCGGGCGCCCGCGACCACGCCGAAGGGCTGGTGGGCGATATGCCAGGCGAGAGTCCGGCGGAACTGCCGGGTGTCGAAAGCCCAGGGGAGAGCAGTGGCCTCTGCCACCGCGGCCTCTTCCTCCGTGTCATTCGGAGCCGCGTCGTCGGTGACCGGGTTGGCATCGGGCGGCGGGGCTGCCGTGATCGTGGGTACGTAGAGCCCGGCCGGTGTGCTGAACAGCTCGTTGAGATGGTCCCGGAAAGCCCGAATGCGGCGTGGCATGTTGCTGAGCAGCACGTACCCGTTGCGCCCGCCGCCGTCGTAGCCGAAGAGGTGGCCGGGGTCGTCGTTGATCTTGTGGAGTACGGCAACGGCCTGGTGGACGACATCCAGCACGACCCATTCGGCTTCCTCCCCGCTGAGTTCGCGCCCTTTGCCCTTGTAGACCCGGCCCCGGAGCTTGTACCGGGTCCGTCCGTCGGCTCCGCGCTCAGTGAGGGCGCAGTCGCGGCCCAGCTCACGCACCTCCACGTCCCGCATCCCCGACAAGTAGGCGATGACGAGCCAGCAGGCCGTGCGCAAGAAGGACAGCTCGTTGGCCAGAGTGAAGGGGCTGAGCCTCGGTCGCCAGGGGCCGCCCGAGCCGGGCCATGGCGACATCGGTGTGTCGAGCCCACCCTCCTCGTAGCCGATCTCCTTCCCGGCCTCGACCACGAGCGCAAGCACTTGTGACGTCTTGGCGACACCGGCGAGGAGGGAGACGAGGCTGTGGTTGGGCACCTGTGGCACGCCGTCGACGACGACGGCGCCGGGTACGGTGTGGGCCGTCCCGAGCGGTACTGCGGGGATGCCCCGCCCGGCCTCGCGCCGTTCTGTGATGAAGGACAGCACACGTTCCCGCGCCTGGCCCTGCACCAGACAGCGGTTGTCGCGTGCCGCTTCGAGCGCGTCGATCTCCTTCTGGGTGGCGAGAATGTCCCCGCTCGCCGTCTCGACGTAGAAGATTGCCGCTCGCAGCAGGGGAGCGAGGACCTCCTCGGGGATGCGGGGCGTGGTGTTCTCGCCTCTTACGCGCTGGAGTCCGACGACACCGTAGGCGCTCCGGCCGTTCCACGGCAGGACGCCCAGCCTGTCCTTGGACAGGAACGGTCCGTGGGCCGACAAGTGCTTCAGGAAGGTCACGTTGCGAACCGCGGTGTGTGGGCTGCTCTTCCACCTCTTCAGTGCGGCGTCCAGGTGGGGGTGTTCCACGTCGGGTAGCCGTGGGGCGCCCACTGCCTGCAGATCGTCCATGACGACGATGAACGTGCGCAGCTCGGTGGCTGCCGTCGTTGCCTTGAGCGGCCCCAGGCCCAGCGACCCCCGGCTCAGGCGGGAGGCGATGTACTCCTTCGCCGCGCGTCGCGTCACAGGGTCGGCGATCTGCGTGAAGTCGAGCCGCCACGTCCGCCAGGTGCGGGGTAGTACGCACCGTAGGTCCCAGACGTCCTCGGCCAGGCGCGGGCCACGGCTCGGCAGCCCGACCATGAGGCGCTTGGGGAGCACGAACTCCGCGGAGTCCTGAGACGGTGTCAGGTCCTGCTGCTCCGACCTCGGGTGGGGTACGGCAGTCACGAGATGACCTCCAGAAAGGACGAAGGCAGGAGCAGGCGATCACCATCGGCCTCGGCGATGGCCTGGGCCGTGGCGAGTTGTCGCGTACTGAAGCGGGCACGGACACCGTGGACGATGCGATCCCATGCGAGACCGAACCGTGCGTCCCACTCGGCGGTGGGGTATTCCTCGCGCTGCCGTTCCAGGAAGTCCAGGAAGGACAGCAGACTCGGCAGGTGACGGCTGGTGAACACCGCGTTCGGGCACTCCAGACAGCCCCAGGCCGGGACCGGGCAGGCGGCTCCCGGCTTGCGGGCGAACGGGGAGGCGAAGAAGTCGCGGCAGGAGGCAAGCCACACGTCCTGCTCACCGGAGAGTGCCGACTCGATCTCCTGCGCGCTCAGCGCGGGCTCACCGTCGTCGAGTCGACCGCCGGCGTCCGAGAGCACCACCGGCGGGGCCAGAGCCGCGCCGAGGGCCTGTTCAAGACCTGCCTCCACCGCCTGCTCGTGCGTCTCCTTGTGGGCATCGATATCCGCGTAGTGCTTCGCCGCGACCGGCCGGGTGTGACCGGATGCGAAGTCCTCCAGTACCCCGCCGGCCCGCAGGTACTGCCGGGACTTGACGGTCTTGCGTACTCGGCGCAGGTCAAGGGCGACGGGTTCGCCGTTGCTGTCGGTGAGGCGGTCGAGCCCCCGCCTGGACATCCACTCCCGCGTCGCGCCCGCCCATGGGGTCAGCCCGTCAAAGGGTGCGCGTGTTTGTCCGTGGCTGCTGACGTCGCACCAGAGCGCGTCGGTGCCGACCAGATCACGTGTCCTCTTCGTGAGACGCAACGCCAGCCGGATCACGCCGCCGGGGAAGCGCAGCGAGCCGCCGTCGGAGACCCTGATCGTCTTGTGCGTCGAGCCCGGGGCACGCTTCTTGACGTAGGTGACGCTGACGAAGCCGCGTGCCGGGCTGACCAGGCAGTCTGAGCGCAACTGCCGGAGGCTCTCGGGTTCCATACCCGTCTGGCAGGCCAGCAGGAGGAGGAAAGGCACCAGGTCCCGTGCAGTGAGGTGGAGACGGCTGTTGAGCTCCGGTCTGCCGCCCAAGGGGCGCAGAATCTTGTACGAGACGTCGTCGGCGGTCAACGGCCCGTGGTGGACGATGGTCCAGAGGACGTTCTCCACTCGGTCCCAGCCGTGCTGACGTGGGTCACGGCCGGTGGCTGCCAGCTTCTCGCCCTCCAGGATCCGGTCGCGGATGCGGGCGATGTCGTCCCGGGCGGCACTCTCCAGCGCGTCCAGCACCGGGAACGGATACGCGTCGAGCGGTTTCGTCGCCCGGTGGGCCGAGGCCGATGTGAATCCCAGCCGCGCATGAAAGGTGGCGTCGAAGGCGTCGGGGTGTGCCTTGTGCACCAGCTTCAGCAGCCGCACGAGGTACGTCATGGTGAGGTACGGCTCCTTGCTCCGCTCCCCGTACTGGATGATCAGCTGCTGTTCGAACGCGTCCAGGAGGTCGGGGGCCAGGTCACCGAGGCGCAGATCAGCGGCGGCCGCAGGTAATGCCGCGGCGGTGAACTCGACGAACTCACGGATGCGCCTGACGACGTAGCGGACGCCGTTGCGGTCACGCATGGTGCCAGGGCTGCTGATGACATCGGCGAGGGCACCGGCCAGGGCGCGGGTGAGACGCGGACATGGAAGCTCCGACAGATCGATGTGCTCGGGAGTTCCGTCCAGATCCACGGCGAATACCACGGGGCCGATCGACGGTACGGGGTCCGCCGGGGCAGGGGCGCTGACCTCGGCGGGGAAGCGGACGCGGCGCGGGCTCACCGGGACTCCTCTTTTTCCGGGCGGACCTGTTCGAAGGCGGCGGCCTGTTCGTCCCAGTCGTCGAGAGCCGCAAGGACGATCTCCTGGGCCTCGTCCAGCACGTCCAGGTAGGTGTAGACCGTCGCCTCGTGACGGTGGCCGAGCAGCAACTGGAGCCTGCGCAGGGGGTTGCCGATGAGCAGGCGCTTCACCTCGGCGTGCGTGAACCGCCGGTCCTCCCGCATGCCGAGCGCCCGGACGGTCTGCCGCAGCAGAAGCCCCAGCATGTGGACGGCGAAGGAGTGCCGCAGGGTGTGCGGGTGGACATCGAAGTCAAGGCCGAGAGCTGAGCACCGCTCGTTCGCCCTCCGGAACACCGACTGCCAGGTGCTGGCGCGGAGCGGCAGCCCGTTCTCCCCCAGCCACAGCCACAAGGGTCCGCTCGCGCGGCCGTGGCTGTCGACCTGCAGGAGCCGTGCCCGGTCCGCCGCACCGATCCGCGAGTACGACCAACTGGTGCCGGATTCGAGCGCCAGGGCGTGCCGGTTCGCCCGGCGCACCGGAAGCCGACCCGTGCACGCCTGGTACACCCCCTCGGCGTGCCGCCGCTGGACGAGCTCGTCCCGCTCGATACCGACGTAGTGGTGCAGGTCGCGGGCGACCCGGGGGCGGACATACACCGTCCGTGCCCTGTTGCGCTTGGCCACGGCGGCCGAGACGGTGATGTCGCCGAGCACACGTCTTCCGGTGACCGGCGGCAGTTCCGCCGTCAGCAGGCTCGTGGCTTCGCCCAGGCGCATGCCGGTGCAGATCAGCAAGTCGGCGAAGAGGGCGTTGCGTTCGCCGTTGCGGCCCCGCCAGGCCGGATCGGGGGAGCCGTCCGGTAGCAGCCCTCGCAGGCCGATGTCCCGCCAGAGCATGAAGTCCTCGTGCGACAGGAACCCGATCGGCTGCCGGGGCACCTCGGGCTCGGCGGCGGCGTTGACCCGTACCTGCTTCGGCCCTTGCGGCGACACCACGGTCTTGTCGACGTACCGGAACGGCTCCGCAGTCAGCAGATCCTCGTACAGCGACCACTTCACCCACTTGTCGAGCGCGGCGACGGAGCGGTTCCACGTCGCTACCGAGACCTTGCCCGGGCCGTTGCCATGCAGTCGCACGGCCTTGTACGCGCGCAGGTCGGAGCCGTCCGTGTCCCAGATGAGCTTCCCGTCCCGGGACTCGTGGAGGAAACGGCAATAGAGCATCACGTCGGTGCTGTAGGCGATCCGGCTGTTCGCCGACCGCACTCCCCAGTTCTCCAGGTCGCGCAGGAAACGGTTGAGGTGGAGGTCGTAAGTGCCGTCGGGGCCGAGGATGAAGGGTCTGCGGTCGTCGGCCCCGACGCGCCGCAGCACTGCCTCGGCGGCGAAGGGGAGGTCATCTGCTGCGGAGGGTCCGGCTGTGGTCCTGTGTAGCAGCACTGTCGCTTCCGTACCGGCGCCGGCCTCGCCCGATCCCGTCGTGCTCAAGTCGCCCTCCCCGTGTGAGACAAGCTGTACGCGCACATAACGGGATGGGTGGTGAGACAGTTACGGGTGCCGACATAAACGACCCGCTGAATCTCCTCGCCGTCGACTACTCCTCCAACCGCATCAAGGGTGACGCGGACGCCGCGACCTGGCTGCCGCCCAACAAGAGCTTCCGGTGCGCGTACGTGGCGCGGCAGGCGGCGGTGAAGAAGAAGTACGGCGTGTGGGTCACCCAGGCCGAGCAGACCACGATGCGCACGGTGCTCAACACCTGCCCCGGCGAGAAGCTCCCGGACTCCGGCAAGCCGGTCGCCTCCGGTGCTCCCGTCACGGACCCGTCCTCCTCGGCCCCGGCGGAGACCACGCACTACGCGAACTGCGACGCCGTACGGAAGGCGGGCGCGGCCCCGCTCCACAAGGGGGACCCGGGCTACTCGCGATCGCTGGACCGGGACGGCGACGGAGTGGCCTGCGCCGGCTGACCGACACCTGTCGGTGCGGTTCTCGTTTGTACGAGTGCTGGATATAGCGGTGCCTGAGTCAATATCCTCGATCATCGCCAGGTCGTGCACCGTCGCTCGATCCCTTGCCGGGAGGCAAAATGCTCCGCCGCAGGACTGCGCTCTCCTTCGCCGCCGCCGCCGTGCTCGTCGCGACACCACTGCTGACCTCGTGCGGGACCCCGCGCCCAGGGGCTGCGGCGGTGGTCGGCGGACAGCGGATCACGGTCGCGGCGGTACAGACGAGGGTCGACGCGGTGCGCGCCGCGCAGGAGAAGTCACCGCAGGCGGCGCAGCTCATCGAGGCGAGCAGCAATCTGCAGAGCACCACGGTGCACACCCTCGTCGAGGCCCGGGTCATCGACCGGGCCGCCAAGGACGCCGGGGTGTCCGTCACCACGCACGAGGTGCAGCAGGCCAGGGCGGCCGCCGAGAAGCAGGCCGGCGGCAGCGCGAGCCTCGAGGCACAGGTGCTGCAGACGTACGCGATGGTGCCCGCCGACATCGACGACAGCATCCGCACCGACCTGACCTTGCAGAAGGTCGCCAAGCACTACGGCGCCGACATGCAGACGGCAGCCGGGCAGACCGAGGTGTTCAAGGTGCTGCAGCAGACCTCCGACAAGCTCGGTATCGACGTCAACCCGCGCTACGGCACCTGGGACTCCAAGAAGCTCACCCTCGACGCCACCAAGGACCCCTGGCTGACCCAGGTGACCGCGACTTCGGCGAGTGCGTAGGGAGGTAGTTTCGTCGGGTGGACTCGAACTCGACGAATGACGACGCCGGCAACGCGCCGGGGCGCCTCCTGCTGCTCACCACCACCCACCGGGTGGCGCCCGGCCTGCTCTCCTGGCCTGCCTGGGAGGCCCTGCGCGGCGCGGACCAGGTGGTCTGCCCCGACGTGGACCACCCGCTGCTGCCGTATCTGCGGGAGGCAGGCGTCACCGTCGAGCACCTCTCGCCCAGCGGGCGCGAACTCGTCGAGCTCACCGCAGGCGGCCGCACCGTCGTGTACATCGCCGGCGGCGAGGGCGACCCCGCCCTCACCGACGAGCTGGCCCGGCTCGGCGGCTCCGGGCGCGTCGCCATGCCCGACCTCGAGCTGCTGCCCGGTTCCTACGACCTGCCGGGCGCGCGGCTGCTCGACCTGGTGCAGGTCATGGACCGGATCCGGCGCGAGTGCCCGTGGAGCAGCGTGCAGACCAGCGAGGAGCTGGCGAAGTACGGGGTCGAGGAGGTCTACGAACTCGTCGAGGCGATCGAGGAGGGGGACCAGGAGGCGCTGCGGGAAGAGCTGGGGGATGTGCTGCTCCAGGTGGTCTTCCACGCGCGGATCGCACAGGACGACGCCGAGGAGCCCTTCTCCATCGACGACGTCGCCGGGACGATCGTGGACAAGCTCATCCACCGCCATCCGCACGTCTTCGGTGACGCCGTCGCCGAGACCCCCGAGGACGTCCAGGCCCACTGGCAGCGCACCAAGGCGATAGAGAAGCAGCGCGCCTCCGTGACCGAGGGCATCCCCCTCGGCCAGCCCGCCCTCTCCCTCGCCGCCAAGCTCTCCGGCCGTGCCCGGGCCGCCGGGCTCGACGTGCCGGTGCCCCCCGGCGCCGACTACGGCGAGCGGCTGCTCGCCCTCGCCGTGGCCGCCCAGGCCGCCGGCATCGACCCCGAATCCGCCCTGCGCTCGGCCGCCCGCCGCTACCGTGACGCGATCCGCGCCGCCGAGGGCGGCGCCTGACCGGACCGGGTGCTCGGACGGGTATGTTGCCGGGGCCCGGATAGGGGTACAAATAGGGCATGAGTGCTGTGGAACAGGTCCACCTGGCCATCACGCACGATTTCCTCGTCGGGATCGCGCCACTGGTGGTGGGAATTGTCCTCGTCGGGATTCTGGTCGGCGCCGTCTCGCTGGGCCTGTGGGCCCGGTCGAAGGAGCCACCCCCGGAGCAGAAGCCGCAGCCCCGCGCAGGGGCCTGGCAGAAGCGTGAGGAGCACGAGCAGGGTGCGCCGGCCGATCACGGGCCCGGGCATCAGGACGGGGAGCGGCATTCGCTCACCGAGACACGCGAGACGGACGAGTGGGTGCAGGACGGGACCCGTCGCCTGCCGCACTCGATGAAGGGCTTCGGAAACTGGGGTTCGCACACGGTGAAGTAGCCTCGCCGGATGCGCATCGAGGTACCTCACGCCTGGCCGCAGGACGAGGCCGGAGCGCTGGCCCTGCAGGACGAACTGCGTTCCCGGGCCGATCACGTCGGTCCGGGACCGCAGTCGCCGCGCCTGGTCGCGGGTCTGGACGTGGCCTACGCCGGCAGCGGTGGCGCGTCGGACGCGGTCGTGGCCGCCGTGGTGGTGATCGACGCGCGGACGCTGGCCCCGGTCGAGCAGGCGACCGCGGTGGGCCGGGCGTCCTTCCCGTACGTACCGGGGCTGTTCGCCTTCCGGGAACTGCCGGTGCTGATCGAGGCCCTGGAGCGGATCCGTACGACCCCCGACCTGCTGCTCTGCGACGGGCACGGCCTGGCACACCCGCGCCGCTTCGGGCTGGCCTGCCACCTCGGCGTGATCACCGGCATCGCGACGGCGGGCGTCGCGAAGACCCCCTTCGTCGGGACGTACGACCCCCACGACCTGGCCCCCGTGCGCGGCTCGTACGCGGCCCTCACCGACGGCGGCGAGACGGTCGGCCGCGCGCTGCGCACGCAGGACGGGGTGAAGCCGGTGTACGTGTCGACGGGGCACCGGATCGACCTGGACACGGCGTGCCGGCACATCCTGGCGCTGACGCCGAAGTACCGCCTGCCGGAGACGACCAGGCTCGCGGACCGGCTCAGCCGGGACGTGCCGGTGTCGTAGGGCCGTAGGGTCGTGGGGTGTCTGAGACCCCGACCCTGTTCACCTGGGAATTCGCGACCGATCCCTACCCGGCGTACGGATGGCTGCGCGAGCACTCGCCCGTGCACCGCACCACCCTCCCCAGCGGGGTCGAGGCATGGCTGGTCACGCGCTACGCGGACGCGCGGCAGGCCCTCGCGGACGCGCGGCTGAGCAAGAACCCGGTGCACCACAGCGAGCAGGCCCACCACAAGGGCAAGGTCGGGATCCCCGGCGAGCGCAGCGCCGACCTGATGACGCATCTGCTCAACATCGACCCGCCGGACCACACGCGGCTGCGCAGGCTGGTCTCGAAGGCCTTCACACCGCGCCGGGTGGCGGAGTTCGCGCCGCGCGTGCAGGAGCTCACCGACCGGCTCATCGACGGCTTCGCGAAGACCGGGGAGGCGGACCTCATCCATGAGTTCGCCTTCCCGCTGCCGATCTACGCGATCTGCGACCTGCTGGGCGTCCCGGCCGAGGATCAGGACGACTTCCGCGACTGGGCCGGGATGATGATCCGGCACGGCGGCGGACCACGCGGCGGAGTCGCCCGCGCGGTGAAGAAGATGCGGGCGTATCTGCTGGAGCTGATCCACCGAAAGCGGGAGAGCCTGGGGCAGGAAGGGGCGGACGACCTGATCTCCGGCCTCATCCGGGCGAGTGACCACGGCGAGCACCTCACCGAGAACGAGGCGGCCGCGATGGCCTTCATCCTCCTGTTCGCGGGCTTCGAGACGACCGTCAACCTCATCGGCAACGGTACGTACACGCTGCTGCGCCACCCCGAGCAGCGCGCCCAGCTCCAACAGGCCCTGGCCGACGGCGACACCGCGCTGCTCGCGACCGCCGTCGAGGAACTGCTGCGCTACGACGGCCCGGTGGAGCTGGCGACCTGGCGCTTCGCGACCGGCCCGCTGACCATCGGCGGCCAGGACATCGCGACGGGCGATCCGGTGCTCGTCGTACTGGCTGCCGCCGACCGCGATCCGGCCCGTTTCGAGCAGCCGGACACCCTCGACCTGACCCGCCGCGACAACCAGCACCTCGGTTACGGACACGGCATCCACTACTGCCTGGGCGCCCCGTTGGCCCGACTTGAGGCGCAGGCCGCGCTGGCCACGCTGCTGACCCGGCTGCCGGACCTGAGCCTGGCCGCCGAGCCGTCGGAGCTGCGCTGGCGGGGCGGGTTGATCATGCGCGGACTGCGGACTCTTCCGGTTTTTTTCACACCTGAGGGGTAGTTCGGGCTGAGCAGGGGCGATGCGGAATGTGACACTCCGTCAATCCCGTGATCTTCACGTGATCTCCAATACATCGACTTGTGATGCCATGGCCAACGCCGCTACGTTCTGCGATCGTCGCAATCTTCGTTTGAGAAAGGCGATCGCATGCTGACGTCCGGGAACGGCAGGCACCGCAAACCGCGCCAGGCGCCCACCGCAATGGTGGTCGTCGCGGCGACCGGGGCCGGGATCGCGCTCCCACTCTTCGCCGCGGGCGGCGCGCAGGCCGCCGACGTCAGCACCAACACCTGGAACGCGGTCGCGCTCTGCGAGAGCGGCGGCCTGTGGAGCGCCAACACCGGCAACGGCTTCTACGGCGGGCTGCAGATCACCCAGGAGACCTGGGACGAGTACGGCGGCCGGGACTACGCGAAACGCCCCGACCTGGCCAGCGAGAACGAGCAGATAACCGTGGCCGACGACATCCTCGGCGCCCTCGGCGTCGACGCGTGGCCGACCTGCGCCGACATCTCGGGCCTTACCTTCGCGGTCAACGGCACCGCCTCCGGTTCGGCGTCGAGCTCCACCTCCGCCTCCCCGACGGACGGGGCCACCGCCACCCCCACGGACGGGGCCACCACTCCGACCGACGGTGCCACGGACACCCCGACCGACTCCGCCTCCGGCTCCACCTCGAACACCGGCAGCGGCGACTCGACGAAGGCCACCGCATCGCCGGACCCGTCGTCCACCGAGGCCGCGGCCCCCACCCCCTCCGCCCCCTCCCGCAGCACGGGCCGGCACGCCAAGCCCGAGACAGCCCCCGCCACCGCGGAGGCCGCCTGGGGCAAGCTCACCCGCAGCGCGGCCAAGGCGGACGCCGACACCACCGGCCCGCAGCGCTACCGGGTGCGCGACGGCGACTCGCTCTGCGACATCGCCGCCGAGGAGCACGTGACCGGCGGATGGCGCGCCCTTTACGAGGCCAACAAGACCGTGATCGGTGACGATCCGGGAGTGATCCACCCCGGACAGTATCTGACGGTGGGGTAGCCGGTGTGACAAGCCTTACCCGGAGGTTTGGGTACGGAGTGTCCGTTCAGCCCTGATTCACCCGCTCTCACCTGGAATTATGTGAATTCCGATGGTCGGGATCGGCGCGTCGGTGGTGATCTTGGGGGGATTGCCCCTTAACCAGAGCTTTGCTTACGGTCGACATCGCTCGCCGCCGCGGGCCCCGCCGGTCAGGAACGCCGAATCCTGCCGCCGACCGACGGGAACAGTCGACGCGAAAGCGCCGTAGGCAGGAGCGGGGGACCCACAGGTTCGCCGCCGTACGGAAACGGATGGATCCGGCTCCGTACGGCTTGGGGTTAAGCGCTGCGCGCATGACGCGCAGCACCGGGCACTCACACGGCCCGAACCCGACAGCTGACCTCGCAGGCGTCGGTGAGGAACCAACTCAAATGATTCGTCGTGCCTCCAAGACGGTCCGCTACGCCCTGCTCGGCGCCGTCGCCACCACCGCTGTCGCCGTCCCGATGCTGACCGCCACCACCGCCTCCGCCGCCTCCACGTCCGCGTGGGACCGGGTCGCCGCCTGCGAGTCCACCAGCAACTGGCACATCAACACCGGCAACGGCTTCTACGGTGGCCTGCAGTTCACCAACTCCACCTGGAAGGCCTTCGGCGGCACCAAGTACGCCGCCCGCGCCGACCTGGCCACCAAGAACCAGCAGATAGCCATCGCCGAGAAGGTCCTGGCCAGCCAGGGCAAGGGCGCCTGGCCGGTCTGCGGCAAGAACCTCTGACACCGGCTGTTCACCCCACGGCTCCCCGGCCGGGCACGCACTTCCCCCCTGCGTGCCCGGCCGGGGCTTTTGGTGTCGGCTAGGCTCAGCACGAAAAAGAAGAGACATCCAAAGGAGACTCACGTGCCGTCCATCGACGTCGTCGTAGCCCGGGAAATCCTCGACTCGCGAGGTAACCCCACCGTCGAGGTCGAGGTCGGCCTCGACGACGGAAGCACCGGACGTGCCGCTGTTCCGTCCGGGGCCTCCACCGGAGCGTTCGAGGCCCTCGAACTCCGGGACGGCGACAAGAGCCGCTACCTCGGCAAGGGCGTGGAGAAGGCCGTTCTCGCCGTCATCGAGCAGATCGGCCCGGAGCTCGTCGGTTACGACGCCACCGAGCAGCGCCTGATCGACCAGGCGATGTTCGACCTCGACGCCACCCCGGACAAGTCCTCGCTCGGCGCCAACGCCATCCTCGGCGTCTCGCTGGCCGTGGCCCACGCCGCCTCCGAGGCCTCCGACCTCCCGCTGTTCAGGTACCTGGGGGGCCCGAACGCCCACGTGCTGCCGGTCCCGATGATGAACATCCTCAACGGCGGCTCGCACGCCGACTCCAACGTGGACATCCAGGAGTTCATGATCGCCCCGATCGGCGCGGAGTCCTTCTCCGAGGCCCTGCGCTGGGGCGCCGAGGTCTACCACACCCTCAAGGCGGTCCTGAAGGAGCGCGGCCTCTCCACGGGCCTCGGCGACGAGGGCGGCTTCGCCCCCAACCTCGACTCCAACCGCGCCGCCCTCGACCTCATCGTCGAGGCCATCAAGAAGGCCGGCTACCAGCCCGGCCAGGACATCGCGCTCGCGCTCGACGTCGCCGCGTCCGAGTTCTACAAGGACGGCTCGTACGAGTTCGAGGGCAAGGCCCTCTCCGCAGCCGAACTCACCGCGTACTACGCCGAGCTCGTCGACGCGTACCCGCTGGTCTCCATCGAGGACCCGCTGTTCGAGGACGACTGGGACGGCTGGAAGACCCTCACCGAGCAGCTCGGCGACAAGGTGCAGATCGTCGGCGACGACCTCTTCGTCACCAACCCCGAGCGCCTCCAGAAGGGCATCGACAACAACACCGCCAACGCCCTCCTGGTCAAGGTCAACCAGATCGGTTCCCTGACCGAGACCCTCGACGCCGTCGAGCTCGCCCAGCGCAGCGGCTACAAGTGCATGATGTCCCACCGCTCCGGCGAGACCGAGGACGTCACCATCGCCGACCTCGCCGTCGCCACCAACTGCGGCCAGATCAAGACGGGCGCCCCCGCGCGCTCCGAGCGCGTCGCCAAGTACAACCAGCTCCTGCGCATCGAGGAGATCCTCGACGACGCCGCGGTCTACGCAGGCCGCTCCGCGTTCCCCCGCTTCAAGGGCTGACAGCCGGCCCCGCCGGGTTGTGGGTAGGTCGTTCCGCCTGAGGCGAGCGAAGCGAGGTGGGGGTCCCCCCCGGCCGAAGGCCGGGGGAGGGCTGGCACAACCCGGCCACGGGCCTGCACTCGACGGCGAAACCCCATGGGGTCCAGGGGCAGAGCCCCTGGTTTCGGGAAGGGGCGGGGTGGGGGAAGACCCCCGGGCCCCCGGCCCGCGTAGGGTGACCGAAGGCCAAGCCGCCGACCCAAACGCGAACCCCCACCGGAGGTGCCCGTGCCGGACCGCTTCTCCACCGCGACGCGGATCCGCGCCCTGGGCGCGCAGGCGCAGGCCCGCGTGTACCGGGCGACGGGCAGAGGCCCGAGCGCGCCGCGCCGGAACCGGCTGACCGGCCGGGCGGCGCTGCTGGCGCTCGTGGTGTGCGCGCTGGTGGTCGCCCTGGCGTACCCCATGAGGCAGTACATCGCGCAGCGCAGCGCCATCGCGGACCAGCGCCGCCAGGCGCAGGACGCGCGCAAGCGGGTGGAGCAGCTCCGGGAGCAGAAGGCGCGCTGGCAGGACCCGGCGTACGTACGGAGCCAGGCGCGGGAGCGGCTGAACTACGTCCTGCCCGGTGAGACGGGATATACCGTGGTGACCCCGGGTGCCACCGCGCAGAACAGCGCCGACCGGCACGACGCGAACGAGGCCGCCGGCCTCAGGCCCTGGTACGCGAACCTCTGGGACGGCGTGGACCACGCCGACGGCTCCGCCCCCGCCCACGCAGCAAGCAACTAACGAACGGCACGAGAAGACACCCCGCATGGAAACGCCCCCACCCGCCACTCCGCACACCCCGCCCACCGACGAGGACATCGCCGCCTTCAAGGAGCAGCTGGGCCGCCCCCCGCGCGGCCTGCGGGCCATCGCGCACCGGTGCCCGTGCGGCAATCCGGACGTCGTGGAGACCCAGCCGCGCCTTGAGGACGGCACGCCGTTCCCGACCCTCTACTACCTGACCTGCCCGCGCGCCGCCTCCGCGATCGGCACCCTCGAGGCGGACGGCGTCATGAAGGAGATGACGGCCCGCCTCGCCGAGGACCCGGAGCTGGCGGCCGCGTACCGGGGGGCCCACGAGGACTACCTCCGGCGCCGTGACGCCATCGAGGTCCTGGAGGGCTTCCCGAGCGCCGGCGGCATGCCGGACCGCGTGAAGTGCCTGCACGTCCTGGTCGGCCACTCCCTCGCGGCCGGCCCCGGGGTGAACCCGCTGGGCGACGAGGCCATCGCGATGCTGCCGGAGTGGTGGAAGAAGGGCCCGTGCGTGACGCCGTGCGGCGCGCCGGACCCGGCGGACGGCTGGGAAGTGCACAGCACGGGCGAGGGCGCCGATCGAGGCCACTTCGCCTTCAGGCCGATCGCATCCGAAGGATCCGAAGGAGACGCCGAGTGACCCGGGTCGCGGCCATCGACTGCGGTACGAACTCCATCCGCCTGCTCGTCGCGGACGCGGACCCCGCCACCGGCGAGCTCAAGGACCTGGACCGCCGGATGAAGATCGTCCGGCTCGGCCAGGACGTGGACCGTACGGGCCGGCTCGCGCCCGAGGCGCTGGAGCGCACCTTCGCCGCCTGCCGTGAGTATGCCGCCGCGATCGAGGAGCTGGGCGCGGAGCGCGTCCGTTTCGTGGCCACGTCCGCCTCCCGCGACGCCTCCAACCGCGAGGACTTCGTACGCGGCGTCGTCGGCATCCTGGGCGTGGAGCCCGAGGTGATCACCGGCGCGCAGGAGGCGGAGTTCTCCTTCACCGGGGCGACCAAGGAGCTGACCGGACGGGACGACCTGGCGAAGCCCTACCTCGTGGTGGACATCGGCGGCGGCTCGACCGAGTTCGTGGTGGGCGACGACACCGTCACCGCCGCCCGCTCGGTCGACATCGGCTGCGTACGGATGACGGAGCGGCACCTCGTGCGCGAGGGGAAGGTCCTCGACCCGCCGACCCTCGGCGCGATCACCGCCATAAAGGCCGACATCGAGGCCGCCCTGGATCTGGCCGAGGAGACGGTGCCGCTGAGGCAGGCTCGTACGCTCGTCGGACTGGCGGGGTCCGTGACGACGGTGGCCGCGATCGCGCTGGGCCTGCGCGCGTACGACTCGACGGCGATCCACCACTCCAGGATCGGCGTGGAGCGGGTCCGGGAGATCACCGGGCAGCTGCTGGCGGCCACGCACGCGGAGCGCGCGGCGATCCCGGTGATGCACCCCGGACGGGTGGACGTCATCGGTGCGGGGGCCCTGATCCTGCTCGAGATCATGGAGCGGACGGGGGCCGGAGAAGTGGTGGTCAGCGAGCACGACATCCTCGACGGCATCGCCTGGAGCCTCGCCTGACGGCACCCGCGGCGGCACGCCCGAGATTGTTTGTGAAACTCTTCACATGAAGTTCCGGCCCCACGGCCCAGTTTGCGAAGGCCGAGGGGTCCGACAGCCCTCAAAACCCCTTGCGGGACTGTGTTTCCGCCATATTGCGTGATCCCTCGCCGCCCCGGCCCCCGCGACGATCTCCGCACTTCAAAGGGGTCGATCACCGCGTGCGCCATACACCAGGTCGACCCGCCGCGCTGTGGCCTTGATCACGAAGCGGCGCAGTGTAGCAGAAGGGTCGGGAGAGCTTGTGAAGGGGCTCACGAGCCACCCCCTAGCACGTGGTGAATACTCGAAGCCATGAGCACCACGGAGCGTCCCAGGATCCTCGTAGTAGGCGGTGGGTACGTCGGCCTGTACGCGGCCCGGCGCATCCTGAAGAAGATGCGCTACGGCGAGGCGACCGTCACCGTCGTCGACCCGCGTTCGTACATGACGTACCAGCCCTTCCTGCCGGAGGCCGCGGCCGGCAACATCTCCCCCCGCCATGTCGTGGTGCCGCTTCGCCGCGTGCTCCCCAAGGCGGAGGTCCTCACCGGCCGGGTCACCACCATCGACCAGGACCGCAAGGTCGCCGTCGTCGAGCCGCTCGTGGGCGAGTCCTACGAGCTGCCCTTCGACTACCTGATCATCGCGCTCGGCGCGGTCTCCCGCACCTTCCCGATCCCCGGCCTGGCCGAGAACGGCATCGGCATGAAGGGCGTCGAGGAGGCCATCGGCCTGCGCAACCACGTCCTCGAGCAGCTCGACAAGGCCGAGTCCACGACCGACGAGGACGTCCGCCGCAGGGCGCTCACCTTCGTCTTCGTCGGCGGCGGCTTCGCCGGCGCGGAGACCATCGGCGAGGTCGAGGACCTGGCGCGCGACGCCGCCAAGTACTACCCGAACGTCAAGCGCGAGGACATGCGTTTCATCCTCGTCGACGCCGCGGACAAGATCCTCCCCGAGGTCGGCCCGGAGCTCGGCGCATGGGGCCTTGAGCACCTGCGCGAGCGCGGCATCGAGGTCTACCTCAGCACGTCCATGAAGTCCTGCGTCGACAAGCACGTGGTGCTCGCCAACGGGCTCGAGGTCGACGCCTCCACCATCGTCTGGACCGCGGGCGTCAAGCCGAACCCGGCGCTCGCCAACTTCGGCCTCCCGCTCGGCCCGCGCGGCCACGTCGACACCGCCACGACCCTCCAGGTCCAGGGCACCGACTACATCTGGTCGGCCGGCGACAACGCCCAGGTCCCCGACCTCGCCGCCGGTGAGGGCGCCTGGTGCCCGCCCAACGCCCAGCACGCGCTGCGCCAGGCCAAGGTCCTCGGCGACAACGTCATCTCGGGCATGCGCGGCTTCCCGCAGGCCGAGTACAAGCACGCCAACAAGGGTGCGGTCGCCGGTCTCGGCCTCCACAAGGGCGTCGCGCTGCTGCGCTTCGGCAAGGTCAAGCTGAAGTTCAAGGGCCGCCTCGCCTGGTACTTCCACCGTGGCTACCACGGCATGGCCGTCCCGACCTTCAACCGCAAGTTCCGGGTCCTGGCGGACTGGACCCTCGCCGCGTTCCTCAAGCGCGAGGTCGTCTCCCTCGGCGCCATGGAGCACCCCCGCGAGGAGTTCTACGAGGCCGCCAAGCCGGCCACGGTCCAGGTCGCCAAGCCGGTTCCGGCCCCGGCCAAGGCCGAGGAGAAGGCCAAGGCCTGACCCGTACGAGGTACGTAAGCCGAAGGGCGCCCGCCATCCGTGGTGCGGGCGCCCTTCGGCATTCGTGCATCCAGGGGGATTACCTCCGTAGCGTGCAGATGTTTACGTGCTGAGAGGAACCGTGAACCTGTCACGACGGAGGTGCCCGACATGACCGACGCGGCCGGACGGCTGACCGCACTCGCCGAGCAAGCGCTCGGCACCCCCTTCCCCCTGCGCGTGCGCGCGTGGGACGGCAGCCAGTCGGGCCCGCCGGACGCCCCGGCCCTGGTCCTGCGGAACCGCCGGGCACTGCGCCGACTGCTCTGGAGGCCCAGCGAACTGGGCATGGCCCGCGCCTGGGTGGCCGGCGACCTGGACGTCGAGGGCGACCTCTACGAGGCCCTGGACCGGCTCGCCGGTTTCCTCTGGGAGCGCGACGACGCGACGCGCGGCATCACCGACGTGCTCCGCGACCCGGCGACGTACCGCCTGGGCCGCGAGGCGCTGGCGCTCGCCGGCCCCGGACTGCCCCCGCCGCCCCCGCCGGAGGAGGTCCGGCGGCGCAGCGGCATGCTGCACAGCCCCCGCCGGGACCGCCAGGCGATCAGCCACCACTACGACGTCGGCAACAACTTCTACGAGCTCGTCCTCGGCCCGTCCATGGTCTACTCCTGCGCCTACTGGGAGACCCCGGACGCCACCCTGGAGGACGCCCAGACCGCCAAACTCGACCTCATCTGTCGCAAGCTCGGCCTCCAGCCCGGCCAGCGGCTGCTGGACGTCGGGTGCGGCTGGGGCTCCATGGTCCTGCACGCCGCCGAGCACTACGGCGTCCGCGCCACCGGCATCACCCTGTCCACGGAGCAGGCCGCCTACGCCCGCAAACGCGTCGCCGAGGCCGGCCTCACCGACCGCGTCGACATCCGCGTCCAGGACTACCGCGCCGTCCCCGACGGCCCGTACGACGCGATCTCCTCCATCGGCATGGCCGAACACGTCGGCCGCGACCGCTACCGCGAATACGCGGCCGTGCTGTACGGGCTGCTCCGGCCCGGCGGCCGGCTGCTCAACCACCAGATCGCGCGGCGCCCGGTGGCGGACGAGGAGAAGTACCACGTCGACGAGTTCATCGACCGCTATGTCTTCCCCGACGGCGAACTCGCCCAAGTCGGCTCCACCGTCTCCCGCCTGGAGGAGGCCGGCTTCGAGGTCCGCGACGTCGAGGCCATCCGCGAGCACTACGCCCGCACCCTCCGCCAGTGGGTCGCCAACCTCGAGACGCACTGGCGCGACGCCCTCCGCCTGACCAGCCCCGGCCGGGCCCGGGTCTGGCGCCTCTACATGGCCGCCTGCGCGCTGTCCTTCGAGCACAACCGCATCGGCGTCAACCAGGTCCTCGCCGTCCGCACGACGGCCTCCGGGGACTCCGGAATGCCGCGCACCCGCGCGGCGTGGCTGGGCTAGCCAAGCCACCTTCTGCCCCGCCCAGGAAGGGCGGGGCCGAAGGCGCCGACCCTACTCGGCCTTGATCGACCCGAGCATGTTGAGCCGCGCCGCCCGCCGGGCCGGCCAGAGCGCCGCCAGGACGCCCACCAGCGCGGCCAGCGCGAGGAAGAGCCCGATCCGGGTCCAGGGCAGGACCATCGCGTACGAATCGAGGCTGCCGGCGATGAGCTGTCCGGCCGCCCAGCCGAAGAAGACCCCGAGGCCGATCCCGAGCACCGCGCCGAACAGCGAGATGATCAGCGACTCCAGCCGCACCATCCGCTTGACCGCCGAGCGGTCCAGCCCGATGGCCCGCAGCATGCCGATCTCGTGCGAGCGCTCGAAGACCGACATCGCCAGCGTGTTGACCACGCCCAGCACCGCGACGAGGACGGCCATGGCGAGCAGTCCGTAGAGGATGTTCAGCAGCAGGCCGATGAAGGAGCTGATCTCCTGTGAGATGGCGGCCTTGTCCTGGACCTTCACCGCCGGGTTGTCGCCGAGCGCTTTCTCGATCGCGTCCTTGGTCGCCGTGCTCGGGCCGCCGGCGGTCTTCACCAGCACCTTCATGTCGGCGACCTTCTCCATGTGCGGAGCGAGGGTGGTCTCGTCGACGAGCACGCCGCTGAGCAGCTCGTTGCCGTGGTAGACGCCGCCGATGGTGAGCCGCGCCTTCTTGCCGTCGTCGTAGACGACAGGGACGGTCTCGCCGGTCTTCCAGCCCTCCTGCACGGCGGTGTCGGTGTCGACGACGACCGTACGGCCGCCGAGGGTGCCGAGCGAGCCGCTGGAGAAGTCGAGCTTGACCAGCTTGCCGATGCTGCCGGCGTCGACGCCGGTGAGGTAGGCGGTGTTGCCCCGGGAGCCCATCTCGGAGCTGGAGTTGCGCAGGCCGCTGCTCGCGGTGACCTGGTCCATCCGGCTCAGCTTCTTCTCCACGTCCGGCGAGAGGTCGCGGAAGTTGGCCATGCTGATCTGGTAGTCGGCCTTGAGGGAGTCCGTCGCCATCTTGTTGATCGCGGACTGCACCGAGGTGGCGATGACGGTCAGCCCGGTGATCAGCGTGAGCCCGATCATCAGGGCGGAGGCCGTCGCCGCCGTACGCCGCGGATTCCGTACGGAGTTCTGCCGGGCGAGCTTGCCCGTGATGCCGAACGGCCGCAACAGCGGGCCGGCGGCCGCGATGACGGGCCGGGAGAGCAGCGGCGTGAGGATGAAGACCCCGACGAGCAGCAGGGCCGCGCCGGCGCCCATCGGCGCGTTGCCGCCGTCCTTCATACCGGTGGCGGCCAGGACGAGCGCGATGCCGGCGGCGGAGACCACGGCACCGAGGGTGTTGCGTACCACCAGGCCCTTGGTGGTGGCCGGGGCGTGGACGCTGCTCATGGCGGCGACCGGCGGGATCTTCGCGGCGCGGCGCGCGGGCAGCCAGGCGGCGAGCATGGTCACGCCGACGCCGACCGCGAGGGCCGCGACCACCGTCATCGGCTGGACGACGAGCGCGCCGTCGGGCAGCGTCGCCCCGGTGGCGCCGAGCAGCGCGCGCATGCCGGCGGCGATGCCGATGCCGAGGGCCAGCCCGGAGACGCCGGCCACCAGGCCGACCAGCAGGGCCTCGATCAGCACGGACCGGGTCACCTGGCGGCGGCTGGCGCCGACCGCGCGCAGCAGCGCCAGCTCCTTGGTGCGCTGGGCGACCAGCATGGTGAAGGTGTTGGCGATGATGAAGATGCCGACGAAGAGCGCGATGCCGGCGAAGGCGAGCAGGGCGGTGTTGAAGCCGCTGAGGCTCGACGAGATCTGCTTGGCCTCGTCGTCGGCGAGCTTCTGGCCGGTGACCGTCTCGGCGCCCTTGGCGTACCGCGGAAGCATCGTGTCGACCTCGGCCTTGAGCGCGGACTGGCTGGTGCCGGCCGCCGCCTTGAGGTCGATCTCGCTGTACTGGCCGGGCTTGGCGAACAGCTTCTGCGCGGTGGCGGTGTCGAAGAGCACCAGGCTGCCGCCGGCCGCCACATTGCCGTCGTCGGTGGTGAAGATCCCGGTGACCGTCTGCTTCATCACCGGGCCGTCCACCGACATCCGTACGGTGTCGCCGACCTTGTACCCGGCGCGGTCCGCCGTCTTCCGGTCGAGGGCCACCTCGGAGGACGTACGCGGCGAGCGGCCTTCGGCCATGGGGTACTTGGCGGCCCCGACGTCGTTCGCGCCGGTGGTGGACCAGCCGCTGCCGATCAGCTTGCCCTTCTTGTCGGCGACGGCGGTGAATCCGGACACCGACCCGGTCGCCGACTGCGTGCCGGGGAGGCCGCGCAGGGCGGTGAGCAGCTTGTCGCCGAGGTAGGGGGAGTCGCTGCCGGGGGTGATGGCCACGGAGACGCTCCGGTGGCTCTTGGCGGAGCTCTTCTTGAAGGCGTCGCCGATGGTGTCGGTGAAGACCAGCGTGCCGGCGACGAAGGACACGCCGAGCATCACGGCGAGCACGGTCATCAGCAGTCGGGCCTTGTGCGCGAGCACATTGCGCAGGGCGGTGCGAAACATTTCCACGTCCTGGGTGGGGACCGGCGAGGCGCCGGCAGCGGGGCGGGGCAGGGGGCGGTTCCGGGCCGGGCTCGGCGGCGTAACCGCTTCAGCTCGTACGGCCCTTGGCGTCGAAGCCGGGGGCCTGGGGGGATCCCCCAGGAAGGCACCGCATGCGCTCCAGGACGCTCTCCGCCGTCGGGCCGTACAGCTCGTCGACGATGCGGCCGTCGGCGAGGAAGACGACGCGGTCCGCATAGGACGCGGCCACCGGGTCGTGGGTGACCATGACGACGGTCTGGCCCAGCTCACGTACGGAATTGCGCAGGAAACCGAGGATCTCGGCGCCGGAACGGGAGTCGAGGTTGCCGGTCGGCTCGTCGGCGAAGATGATCTCGGGCTGGCTCGCCAGCGCCCGGGCCACCGCGACGCGCTGCTGCTGGCCGCCGGACAGCTGGCCCGGCCGGTGCTTCAGCCGTCCCGCCAGGCCGACCGTCTCCACGATCCGGTCCAGCCACTCCTTGTCGGGCTTGCGGCCCGCGATGTCCATCGGCAGCGTGATGTTCTCGGCCGCGGTCAGCGTCGGCAGCAGGTTGAACGCCTGGAAGATGAAGCCGATCTTGTCCCGCCGCAGCTGCGTCAGCTGCTTGTCCTTCAGCGAGGACAGCTCGGTCCCGCCTATCCGCGCCGACCCCGCCGAGACGGTGTCCAGGCCCGCCATGCAGTGCATCAACGTGGACTTGCCGGAGCCCGACGGGCCCATGATCGCGGTGTACTCGGCGCTGCGGAACTCGACGGACACTCCGTCGAGGGCGACAACCCGGGTCTCGCCCTCGCCGTAGACCTTGCTCAGATCCGTCGCTCGGGCGGCAGCGGTGGTGGTGGGCGGGGCGGTGGTGGTCACGGCAGGGCGCTCCTGTCAGGGGCATGGGCGATCGGTCTTCCCACATCCTCCCGGCCGGGATCGCGCTCCGGATCAGCCTCTGCTGCTGTTCTCATGGCGTGCCCAAGACGTACGCAACCGCCTCGCCGTAGTCCCTGGGTATGACGCCGCCCCTGAGTCCCCCACAAGGGGGCAAGCGATTTCACGTCATATGCTGCGGGCCTTGTCCAGCCCCCGGACGGCCCCGGGCCTGTGCATTCCGGCCCTCCGATGGTGTAAGACGCTCCGTCAGTTACCCATAAAATCAGACAACATGGAGTCAACGCCCCCCTGCCCGCCCCGCCTTCCCGGATAGGCTCGTACTGCGCTCACGCGCCGCCTGCCCGGATGGTGGAATGCAGACACGGCGAGCTTAAACCTCGCTGCCCCTCGGGGGCGTGCCGGTTCAAGTCCGGCTCCGGGCACGCCTTCGCCTGGCGTCCCTTCCGACCGAGCCCGCCAATGTCGCCGGGCTTGGAACGGCGTCGGCTGGAAAGATCCTCCTCAAGGATTACGGCGTCTTCTTTGCCAAGCCATTACCCTTGCGAGGAAGCCGTAACGCGCGGCCATGGAGGAGTGAAGGATGAGGAGCAGCAACCCGGTCTTCTCGCGGCGGGGATTCACCCGCGGAGACGGCGGCTACGCAGGCTTCGGCGGGCAGCAGCAGCCCCAGGGCGGTAACCCGTACGCCGGCGGTAACCCCTACGCGGGCACGAACCCCTACAACAACGGCACGCCCGAGCAGCTGCAGGAGATGTACCAGGCCCCTCCGGCCGGGCCGCTGCAGACCGGGCGGATGACGATTGACGACGTCGTCATGCGGACAGCGATCACGCTGGGCACCGTGGCCGTCGGCGCGGTGGTCGGCTGGGTCGCGCTCGCGGGGAGCCTCGGGCTGGCGTTCGGCGCCGCCCTGATCGCCTTCGTCCTCGGCATGGTGCAGTCGTTCAAGCGGGAGCCGGTGCCGGCGCTGATCCTGGCGTACGCGGCCTTCGAGGGGATCTTCCTCGGGGTGATCAGCGAGGCGTACAACCAGCAGTGGTCGGGCGCTCCGCTCCAGGCCGTGCTGAGCACCATGGCGGTCTCGGGCGGCATGCTCGTGGCGTACCGGACCCGGCTGATCCGGGTGACCGCGCGCTATCAGCGGATCGGTATGGCGATCGCGATCGGCTTCGTGCTGTTGCTGGTCGTCAATCTGCTGCTGGCGGTCTTCGGTGTCGATCTGGGGATGCGCAGCGGTGGCCTCGGCATCATCGTCGCCATCGTGGGTGTGCTGCTCGGCGCGTTCTTCCTGTCGCTGGACTTCAAGCAGATCGAGGACGGCGTCACTTACGGCGCCCCGCAGCGGGAGTCCTGGCTGGCGGCCTTCGGCCTGACCCTCTCGCTGGTGTGGATCTACCTGGAGATGCTGCGGCTGATCTCGATCCTGCGGGACTGACGACCTGACGCACTGACGACGCATACGTCGATGGGCCCGGGAAGGCATCGCCTTCCCGGGCCCGTTTGTTCGTGTGGAGGGGGAGGGGGTACGGAGGGGGCGGGCGCTAGAGCAGCTTCCGCGCGGCCCGCCTCAAGTCGTATTCGTGGACGATCGCCTTCGCGTGTCCGTAGGACAGGTCGTGCTCGCTGCGGAGCCAGCTGACTTTCTCGTCGAAGCGGAGGAAGGCGGGGCCGTCGTCGACGGCGCGGAGCCATTCGCGGATTTCGCGGCCAGTGCAATGAGGGATGCGGGAGAGCAGGTTCCGGTGGGTCTCTTCGGAGAAGATCTGGGACATCGGCGCCTCCGGTATGCGTTCCGGTCACCCCACGGTGCCTGAGACGTCGGGTGTTGGCAACACTCTCAGACCGTCGGTTATGTGTACGCACGGGTAGGCTCGCGGTCGTGCTCGACTGTACGGAACTACGGAACGCCGCCGACCGGCTCGCCGGACGCTTCCGCTCGCTGCCGCAGAGCCGGCTGCGTGGCGGTGTCGCGCAGGAGGGCCTCGCGCTGGCCCGGGACCTCGCGGCTCAGGCGCAAAGGGTCGAATTCCCCGGCCGTGAGGTGCTGTTGATGCCCGACGAGGGAGTCTTCGTGATCGGCGACCAGATCGCCGTGGCCGGGCATGAGCTGGCCGCCGCGTTGGAGCGGCGGCCGGAGCTGGCGGAGGTGCGGGACGCCGCGGTAGCCCGGATCGAGCTCGCCGCGAAGCGTTGCGGCCTCTAGTGCCCCGGAAGGTTTTACCTTCCTACAGGGACGCGACCACGCGGTCCGCGAGGATGTAGACGCTCTCTTCGCCATAGGTGAAGGTGAGCGCGTACGCACCGGCGATGGCGGAGCCGCCGAGCAGAACCGGGGTCTCGCCCCGGTCGAGAGCGTCGGAGAGCTGCAGCGCGGTCTCGCGGTGGCCCGGGGTCATGCAGAGCGTGGTGCCGTCGGCGAAGACGTAGACGTCGAGGGTGCCCAGCGGGCCGGGGCGCACGTCGGCCAGGGGGATGCGGGCGTCGGCGAGGTCGGTGAGACGCTCGGCGGTCTGCTCCTGGTTGGCCACGACCGGCGACGGGATCGCGAAGTCCGCGTCCGATGGGTGCCGGAAGGGCGCCTCGGGCTCCAGGTCGGTGTCCAGCCCCGCCAGATCGGCCTGACGCGGCAGGAAGGGGCCGTACGGCAGGACCTCGTAGTCGGAGTGCTCGGCACCGGGCAGCGCGCCGGGCAGCGGGCCCAGCGGGCCGAGCGGCGGACCCAGCGGGCCCGCGCCGCCGAAGAGCGGGGCGTCGGCGGCCTCGCGGGCCTCCTGGGCGGCCCAGAAGGCGCGGGCCTCGGCGAGCTCGCGCTCGCGCTCGTCGGCCAGCGCGTCGGCGACGGCGGTACGTATCGCGTCGGTGTCGGCCGAAGGGGAGGCGGTACGAGCGGCCGGCACCTGGATCGCGGCGGCGGCACGGGCGGCCAGCAGGTCCTCGCGCAGTGCGGTGACGTCGCGGCGCAGGCCACGCGCGGCGAGCAGCGCGGCGGACCCCGCGGCCACGGCTGCTACCGCGACCGTAAGCGGAATGAGGATCATGGCGCTCACTGGCGTACTCCCGACTGTCTGTCCCGAGCCTGTCCTTAGTACTCGAATTGCTCGACGTACTCCACCACTGTGCACCGCGATCCTTGGCCTTTGCAGTGCGGAACGTCACCAAATGAGTGGGTCTTCGGTCCTAGCCCGAAAGGGTGATACTCCCCTGACCTGCGCAAATAGACCGCCCCCGGGACAAGGTCACGTCCTGGGGGCGGTTAGATTGCGACTTAGCTCACGGCGATTGAACCCGGATTCGCGGGGAAGCTCAGGACAGTCGCTCGATGACCATGGCCATGCCCTGGCCGCCGCCGACGCACATCGTCTCCAGGCCGAACTGCTTGTCGTGCCACTGGAGCGAGTTGATCAGCGTCGTGGTGATGCGGGCGCCCGTCATACCGAAGGGGTGGCCGACCGCGATCGCGCCGCCGTTGACGTTCAGGCGGTCGAGGTCGATGCCGAGGTCCCGGTAGGAGGGGATGACCTGGGCGGCGAAGGCCTCGTTGATCTCGACCAGGTCGATGTCGGAGATGCCCAGGCCGGCGCGCTTGAGCGCCTGCTTCGAGGCCTCGACCGGGCCGTAACCCATGATCTCGGGGGACAGGCCCGACACGCCGGTCGACACGATCCGGGCCAGCGGGGTCAGGCCCAGCTCGCGCGCCTTGGTGTCGCTCATGATGACCAGCGCGGCGGCGCCGTCGTTGAGCGGGCAGCAGTTGCCCGCGGTGACCGTGCCGTCGGGGCGGAAGACCGACTTGAGGCCCTCCACTGCTTCGAGGGTCACGCCGGCGCGCGGGCCGTCGTCCTTCGAGACCACGGTGCCGTCCGGGAGGGTCACCGGGGTGATCTCGCGCTCCCAGAAGCCCTTCTTGATGGCTTCCTCGGCCAGGTTCTGGGACCGTACGCCGAACTCGTCCTGGTCGGCCCGGGTGATGCCCTTCAGGGCCGCCAGGTTCTCGGCGGTCTGGCCCATCGCGATGTACGCGTCGGGGATCAGCCCGTCCTCGCGCGGGTCGTGCCACTCCCCGCCGCCGTGCTCGGCCCGGTCCTGCGTACGGGCCTCGGCCTCGCCGAAGACCGGGTTCTTGGTGTCGGGGAGCCCGTCGGAGCTGCCCTTGATGGTGCGGGAGACGGTCTCGACGCCGGCCGAGATGAAGACGTCGCCCTCGCCGGCCTTGATGGCGTGCAGCGCCATACGGGTCGTCTGGAGCGAGGAGCTGCAGTAGCGCGTGATCGTACAGCCGGGAAGGTGGTCCATCCCCATCTGCACGGCCACGATCCGGCCCAGGTTGTAACCCGCCTCGCCGCCCGGCAGGCCGCAGCCCAGCATCAGGTCGTCGATCTCACGCGGGTCGAGGCCGGGGACCTTGTCCAGGGCGGCCTGCACGATCGTCGCGGTGAGGTCGTCCGGGCGCAGGTCCTTGAGGGATCCCTTGAACGCCCGCCCGATCGGCGAACGGGCGGCAGAGACGATCACGGCTTCGGGCATCGCGACACTCCTCGTCGAGGCGGCAGGACTCTCTGGGAAGTTACCCGCACGTAGCGCAGTCCGTCACGCGCTACGTGCTGTGACACGGGCCTCTTTCTGAGCGCCCGCTTAGTCCTTACGCCGACAGTAGCGCCGCCACCCGCCGTGCGGCCACCGCGTCACGCCCCGCCGCGAAGGGCTGCGCCCCGTCCGCCATCCGCCACGGGCCGCTCCCGTCGGCGCGCAGCACGGCGCCACCCGCCTCCGCGACCAGCAGGATCCCGGCCGAGTGGTCCCACGGGTTGTCGTACACGTACGTCACCGCGTCCAGCTGCCCCCGCGCCACGTCCAGGTAGTCGCACCCCGCCGAACCGCTCGCGCAGGCCTTGATCCCGTGCACCGGGCCCAGCCCGTAGAAGCGGTCGTACTGCTCGGCGGTGAGATGGGCCGGCCGGGCGCTCGCCATGTGCAGCACCTCGGCGGCCTCGCCGCCTTCGCCTGGGGCGAGGCGCAGCGGCCGGCCGTCCAGCAGTGCGCCCTCGCCGCGGCGGGCGACCGCCATCCGCCCCGAGGCGGGGTGGTGGATCCAGGAGGCGAGCAGCTCCCCGCCCTGGGCGAGGGCGACGAGGGTGACGAAGGACGGCACTCCCCGTACGAAGTTCGACGTCCCGTCGATGGGGTCGATGATCCACACCGGGTCCTCGCCCAGCAGCGCGTCCCGCAGCGACGGGTCGGCGTGCACCGCCTCCTCCCCGATCACGGCGGATCCGGGCAGCAGCGCGGTGAGGGCCTGTGTGAGCCGCTCCTCGATCCTGCGGTCGGCCACCGTGACGAGGTCGAGGGGGCCCTTCTTCTCCGTGACGTCGGCGTCGGAGAGCTTCCCGAAGCGGGGCGTCGCTTCTTCGGCCACGACGTTGCGTATGAGCGTTTCGACGGTGGCGAGGGAGGTGATGGGCGCGGCGGCGGCTCGGATCATGCGGGACATGGAACCAGACGCGTGTTCGGGGCCGCGCCCCGCCCGGTGGGTGGTTGCCGTCGCGTGGCGCCTGCGGGCCCGTGGCCGGGAGTTTTTCTCCCCGCACCCGCCCCTTCCCGAACCGGGGCTCCGCCCCGGACCCCGCTCCTCAAACGCCGGAGGGGCTGAGGGGCAGTGGTGACCGAACGGCCGACGGTGCGCCAGGATCTGCGGTTCCGGGTCGGCGAGTGAGCCGAAGCGGAGCGGGCGATGTCGAAATGGGGACACCTCCCAGCGGAAGCGCTGGGGGAGAGAACGCGCACAGTCCGCGAGGAACGAGCGAGCGAGCACGATCGACTTCCCCCAGACTCCGTCTGGGAGGTGCCCCCACAGTGACTCAGCGCAGCGGAGGCGAACTCGCCTCAAAAAAAGAGGGGCTTAGCGCGGGGACCGCCGCACCCCCGTTGCCGGGGGGCGGGACGACGGCGGTCCCCGCGAGGGACACGAGCCGGGTCAGGGCCGGGCTTCGCGTCCTAGGGTCACCATGGAGGTCCGGGAGCCGCTCCGGAGGTCCTTGGCGCCACATTTTTGGGTTGTCGTCCTGCTGACATCCCCTAATGTGCCGGACCCGTGTTAAGCGCGTGCTGCGCGGACGTGACGCCCCTGTACCACTTCGCGGAACTGCCTACTTCGCTTCCTCCGCCAGGAACGCCAGCAGGTCCTGGCGGCTGACGACACCCGTCGGCTTGCCCTCGACCAGCACGATCGCGGCGTCCGCCGTGCCCAGCACCGCCATCAGGTCGGCGACGGGCTCGCCCGAGCCGACCTGCGGCAGCGGGGCGCTCATGTGCTGCTCGAGGGGGTCGTCGAGCGTGGCGCGCTTGGTGAAGAGGGCGTCGAGCAGCTCGCGCTCCACGACCGAGCCGACGACCTCCGCCGCCATGACGTCGGGGTGGCCGGCGCCCGGCTTGACGATCGGCATCTGGGAGACGCCGTACTCGCGCAGGACCTCGATGGCCTGGCCCACGGTCTCCTCGGGGTGCATGTGCACCAGGTGCGGGATGCCGCCCTCCTTGCGCTGGAGGACGTCGCCGATGCGGGCCTGGCCGTCGCCCTCGTCGAGGAAGCCGTGGGAGGCCATCCACTCGTCGCTGAAGATCTTGGTGAGGTAGCCGCGGCCGGAGTCCGGCAGCAGGACGACCACGACGTCGTCCGGGCCCAGGCTCTCCGCCGCGCGCAGCGCCGCGACGACCGCCATGCCGCAGGAGCCGCCGACGAGCAGGCCCTCCTCCTTGGCGAGGCGGCGGGTCATCTGGAAGGAGTCCTTGTCGGAGACGGCGATGATCTCGTCGGCGACGTCGCGGTCGTAGGCGGTGGGCCAGAAGTCCTCGCCGACGCCCTCGACCAGGTACGGACGGCCGGAGCCGCCGCTGTAGACCGAGCCTTCGGGGTCGGCGCCGATGACCTTGACCCGGCCCTCCGAGACGTCCTTGAGGTACCGCCCGGTGCCGGAGATGGTGCCGCCGGTGCCGACGCCCGCCACGAAGTGGGTGATCCTGCCCTCGGTCTGGTCCCACAGCTCGGGGCCGGTGGAGGCGTAGTGCGAGGCCGGGTTGTTGGGGTTGCTGTACTGGTCCGGCTTCCAGGCGTTCGCGGTCTCGCGGACCAGCCGGTCGGAGACGTTGTAGTACGAGTCCGGGTGGGAGGGGTCGACGGCGGTCGGGCAGACCACGACCTCGGCGCCGTACGCGCGCAGGACGTTGATCTTGTCCATGGACACCTTGTCCGGGCAGACGAAGATGCACTTGTAGCCGCGCTGCTGGGCCACGATGGCCAGGCCGACGCCCGTGTTGCCGGAGGTCGGCTCGACGATCGTGCCGCCGGGCTTGAGCTCGCCGCTCTTCTCCGCCGCCTCGATCATGCGCAGTGCGATGCGGTCCTTGACCGAGCCGCCGGGGTTGAAGTACTCGACCTTGGCCAGGACGGTCGCCTGTAGCCCAGCGGTCACGCTGTTGAGCCGCACCAGCGGGGTGTTGCCGACGAGGCTGATCATCGAGTCGTGGAACTGCACCGTCAATACTCCTTCGTGGGGAATTGCCGTCCCGCTCGGTGGCGCGGAATGTCACCCGTTCGCTACACTACGTGACGTGCCTTCGGGTGCCGGTCAGGGCTTGGCCGTCATGAGGTCGTTGCTGCGTCCAAGTGAGAAGCCCCCTCCGTCGGGAGGGGGAGGAGTCACTGTCTCCGGGTTCTCCGAGAGAGATGAGGCAAGCGTAAGCGCTCCGGCGTCTCTGCGAACACGTGCTTCATACCGGTGTCACACATCTCGTGCACCGCGACGTTAGAGTCGCGGCGTGTCGCGTTCACGACACGCCGCGCTAACGTCACTGGGGGTGGCAGATGCCTGGGCACCCTGCTTCCGAACTGATGAGCCTCGCTGCCGAACTCGGGTCCGTACAGGACCGTCTCGCGGGCCTCGCCGCCGCTTTAGCGGGCGGCCGGCAGCCGGCGCCGCTCGGCGGCATCGCCGAGGTGGTCCACGGGGAGGCCGAGCAGCGCGGCTGCGTGCAGCGGCTCCAGCTGGAGGCGCGCAAGGAGGTGCTGGGATTCGTCCGGCCGCCGTACGTCGACCAGGCCAACGAGGTGCAGGCGGAACGGCTGGCCGCCGGGGTCAGTTACCGCTCCCTGTACGAGGCCTCGGCGCTGGACTACCCCGGCTCGGCCGACATGCCCGGCTTCATCCCACCGGGGGAGCAGGCCAGGGCCACCCCGCGCGTCCCCATGAAGCTGATGATCGTCGACGGCGAGCGTGCACTGCTCCCGCTGCACAGCGATGGCCACGGCGAGGGCGAGCACGGCGATCTCGCCTCCGCAGGACTGCTGCTTCTGCACCCGTCGGTGCTGGTCGACGCGCTGCTGGAGCTGTTCGAGGACCGCTGGCTGCGCGCGACGCCGCTGCGCTTCGCCGCCGACCCGGAGGTCCCGGCCTCGCCCGCGCTCGACGCCCAGCTGCTGTCGCTGCTGATGTCCGGCCTGCCCGACAAGGCCATCGCCACCCAGCTCGGCGTCTCGCTCCGTACGCTCCAACGGCGCATTCGGGCGCTCATGGAATCCACCGGTACCGCCAATCGCACGCAGCTTGCCTGGTACGTCGCTCAACAGCGCCTCGCGTGACCCCCGGCTCAGCATGGCGGGGGTTGCATCGGGCACACGACGGGGCACTTACGTGTTGAAAGGGTGTGGGCCGCTGTCATTGGTCCGTACCTCGTAACGGGAGGTGGACGCGAGCATGTCGAGGGCCCGGGTCGCACGGCGTATCGCACAGGCCGCCGCGTACGGCGGCGGTGGAATCGGCCTCGTGGGTGGCGCCGCAGTAGGCCTGCTGCTCACCGAGGTCGCGCTGGCCAGACGGACTGTGGGCGGCTCCGACGCCGTCCCGCCGCGTGCCGACGGCCGCTATGGCTCCGCATTCGCCCAGCTCCCCTATCAGCGCCCGGGGGAGCCGCCGCTTGTGCTGGGCTTTCTGGGTGATTCCACCGCCGCGGGCCAGGGTGTCCACCGGGCTCGCGAGACCCCCGGCGCCCTGCTGGCCTCCGGGCTGGCGGCGGTCGCGGAGCGGCCCGTCAGGCTGATCAACGTCGCGAACCCCGGCGCGATGTCCGACGACCTGGCCCGCCAGGTCACGCAGCTGCTGGACGGCGACGGCGACGGCACCCCGGGGGAGGAGGTGCCCGCCCCGGACGTCTGCGTCATCATGATCGGCGCGAATGACGTGACCCGGCGGATGCCGCCCGCGAAGTCCGTACGTTTTCTCTCCGACGCCGTACGGCGGCTGCGCGAGGCCGGCACCGAGGTCATCGTCGGCACCTGTCCCGACCTGGGCAGCGTCGAGCCGGTCTACCAGCCGCTGCGCTGGGTCGCCCGGCGGCTGAGCCGTCAGCTGGCGGCCGCCCAGACCATCGGGGTGGTCGGCGTCGGCGGCCGTACGGTGTCGCTGGGGGACCTGCTCGGACCTGAGTTCGAGTCGCGGCCGCGCGAGATGTTCGGCCCGGACAACTACCACCCCTCGGCGGAGGGCTACGCCACCGCCGCGATGGCCATGCTCCCCACGCTCTGCGCCGCCCTCGGCCTCTGGCCCGAGGAGGACCGCCCCGACGCGCGGCGTGGCGAGGGTGTCCTCCCCGTCGCCCAGGCCGCGGCCGAAGCCGCCGGCGAGGGTGGTACGGAGGTCGCCGCCGCGGCCGGCACGCTCTCCGGCCCCCGGGGCCGTTGGGCCCTGCTCATGCGGCGTCGCCGTCGGCGTCTCCCGGGCGGCGAACCGGTCGGCGTCGAGACGGCTGCCCCGGCGGAGCCGTAGGCCTCGGCCGTCAGTCCTCCCAGGCGTCGTCATCCTTGGGGTGGCGGCGCCGGGCGAGGCCGCGCTCGGCGACGACCGCGCCCACGGACTGGGCCACGTTGACCCCGACGATGCCGGTCCAGGTGATCAGGAGTCCGGCCAGCCCGGCGTTCGCGGAGCCGATCGCGGACAGCGGGATCGCGAAGATCAGGGAGAAGCCGGCCATGCCGTAGCGCGCGGCGAAGCGGCCCCCGCCTCCGCCGCCCGCCGGGCCGCGGCTGGGGGCGACCTGGCGGCCGGCCCGGGCGAACGAGGTCTGGCGCTGGGCGAGTTCGCGGCGCACGCGACGCTCGACGTGGCTGTCGAGGCGTTGGTCGATCTTCTCCATGAAGGAGTCGACCAGTGCGGACTCGTACTCCTCGCCCAGATCCTTGCGCACCTGGATGGTGGCGGCGAGTTCCTTCTTGAGCTCTTGGTCGCGGGCATCCATGGACGACACCGTACGGAGCCGGGCGGTGCTTGGCACTGGGGTAAACCCCCTAACGCTGTCAGGGGCCAGCCCCCTCCCCGGGGAGGAGCCGGTGCGTAGAGTCGGCGGTGCGCTGGCCTGCTGACCTTGGAGCCGAACGATGCACCTGCTGCCCGCCCTCACGGCCACGGCCGACACCGGTGACGCCGTCACCGTCGCCGGCCGGTCCTGCTCCCGCGAGGACCTGCTCGGCGCGGCCGGCGCCGTCGCCGCACGCATCGGCGGCGCCCCGGCCGTCGCCGTGGACGCCTCGGCGAGCCTGGAGACCGTTGCCGCCGTGGTGGGCGGGCTGCTCGCCGGCGTGCCCGTCGTTCCGGTGCCGCCCGACGCCGGGCCCGCCGAGCGCGACCACATCCTCCGCGACTCCGGCGCGCACCTCCTGCCCCCGGTCGACTTCGGCGAGCGCGCGGACTGGCACGGCGCCGACCCGGCCGACGACGCGGCCGCCCTCGTCCTCTACACCTCCGGGACCACCGGCGCCCCCAAGGGCGTCGTCCTCTCCCGCCGGGCCGTCGCCGCCGACCTCGACGGACTGGCCGCCGCCTGGGACTGGACGGCCGACGACGTGCTCGTCCACGGACTTCCGCTCTTCCATGTGCACGGCCTCGTGCTCGGCGTCCTCGGCGCTCTGCGGACCGGCAGCCGCCTGGTCCATACGGGCCGCCCCACCCCGGAGGCGTACGCGGCGGCCGGCGGCTCCCTCTACTTCGGCGTGCCGACGGTCTGGGGCCGGGTCGCCCAGGACCCCTCCGCCGCACGGGCGTTGAGCGGTGCCCGGCTGCTGGTGTCCGGCAGCGCCCCACTGCCGGCGCCGGTCTTCCGCGACCTGGAGGCGCTCACCGGTCAGCGGCCGGTCGAGCGCTACGGGATGACCGAGACCCTCATCACGGTGAGCACCCGGGCCGATGGCGAACGCCGGCCCGGGTCCGTCGGGCTGCCGATCGACGGCGTCGCGACCCGGCTGGTGGGGGAGGACGGCGAGCCGGTCGCCCGCGACGGTGCGTCCGTGGGGGAGCTGCAGGTCAAGGCGGCGACCCTCTTCGACGGCTACCTGGGACGGGCGGACGCCACCGCCGCCTCCTACGCGGCCGACGGCTGGTTCCGTACCGGCGACATGGCCGTCATCGAGCCGGACGACATGCACCGGATCGTCGGGCGCGCTTCGACCGACCTCATCAAGTCCGGCGGCTACCGCATCGGTGCCGGCGAGGTCGAGAACGCCCTCCTCGACCACCCGGCCGTCCGCGAAGCGGCGGTCGTCGGCGCGCCCCACCCCGACCTCGGGCAGCAGATCGTCGCCTACGTCGTCGCCGACGGAGTGAGCGAGGCCCAGCTCATCGACTTCGTCGCGGGCCACCTCTCCGTGCACAAGCGGCCGCGCCGGGTCCGCTTCCTCGACGCGCTTCCGCGCAACGCGATGGGCAAGCCCCAGAAGCGGCTCCTGCCGCCGACCTAGCCGGTCGCTGCGCCGCGCCTGCGGCGGGCTCCGCCGACCCTCTTGTGGGGCTTCCCGCCGCCGGCGTCCGCAGGCGCAGCAAGCGGACAGTCGCCGACGGGCGGAAGCCCCACAAGAGGTCCGCGCTCACCGGTGCGGGGGCGGGTCAGCCGGTGAGGGCGTGGGCGGAAGCCCACGACGCGGCGACGCGGTCGGGGTCTTTCTTCTGGTTGTCGACGAGGTCGTCGAGCTTCATGAGCTCGTCGGTGGTGAGGGCGGCGCCGAGGCGGGCGAGGGCCTTGCGGACCTTGGAGTCGGCCTTGGCGCTGCGGATGACGGGGACGACGTGCTGGGCGGGGATGAGCTGCTGGGGGTCTTCGAGGACCACCCAGTCGTTCTTGGCGATGTCGACGTCCGTGGAGAAGAGGTTGGCGACCTCGACCTGGCCCTTCTTCAGGGCGCCCTTGACCAAGGGGCCGGAGGCGTCCAGCGACTTGAACTCCTGGAAGGAGACGCCGTACACGTCCTTGAGGCCCACCAGGCCCACGACGCGGGTCTTGTCTTCCGCGGGGCCGCCGAAGACGAGCTTGCCGTCGAGCTTCTTGAGGTCGTCGAGCGAGGCGAGCCCGTACTTGTCGGCGGTCGCCCGGGTGACGGCGAAGACGTCCTTGTCCTCGGCGGCCGCGTACGGCAGGACCTCCAGGGTGTCCGGCAGGACGGCGGCGAGGTCGTTCTGGAGGGCGCCGGGGTCGGTGGCGGTGGCCTTGGGCTTCAAGTAGAGGAGCAGGCTGCCCTGGTATTCGGGGAGGAGGTCGATGTCGCCCTGCTTGAGCGCGGGGACGACGATCTCGCGGGAGCCGAGGTTGGGCTTGACGGTGGCTTTGACGCCGACGCCGCGCAGGGCCTCCGCGTAGAGGTAGCCGAGGATCTGGTTCTCGGTGAAGTTGGCGGTGCCGATGACGAGGCCGCCGGCGGAGCTCGCGGCGCCGGTGCTGCCGGAGGCGGAGTTGTTGTCCAGGGAGGTGATGCCGCCGCAGGCGGTGAGGGCGGGAGCGGCGGCGGTGGCCAGCAGGCCGGTGAGGAGGGTCCTGCGGTTCATAACGTGGGCTCCGTAAAGGCCGTGGAGGAATTACGCGGTGCGGTGACGGAAGAGCAGCTTCTGCAGGCCCCCGAGGGCGAGGTCGAGGGCGACGGCCATGAGGGCGACCAGCAGGGCACCGCCGAGCACCTGGACGAGGTCGCGCTGGGCGAGGCCGTCGAAGACGTAGCGGCCGAGGCCGCCGAAGCTGACGTACGCGGCGATGGTGGCGGTGGCGACGACCTGGACGACCGCGAGCCGGACGCCGGTCATGATCAGGGGGAGGGCGAGGGGGAGTTCGACCTGCCACAGCACCTGCATGCCGGTCATGCCCTGCCCCCGGGCGGCGTCCTTGGTCTCGGGGTCGACGGCGGCCATCCCGGCGTACGTGTTGGTGACGATCACCGGCACCGCGAGGGCCACCAGCGATACGTACACCGGCCACATGCTCAGCCCGCTGACCAGGAACACCAGCGTGACCAGGCCGACGGTCGGCAGGGCGCGGCCGAAGCCGGCGAGGTTGATGGCGAGGAAGGCGCCGCGTCCGGTGTGGCCGATGAGCAGGCCCAGCGGGAGGGCGATGACGGCGGCGGCGATCGTGGCGAGGATCGAGTACTGGAAGTGCTCGGCGAGCCGGTGGGCGATGCCGTCCGTGCCGGACCACTGCGAGCCGCTGACCAGCCAGCGGGCGAGGTTCTTGAGGAGCTCGAGCATGGCCGGTCAGGCCCCCTTACGGGCGCGGGCCCACGGAGTGCAGACGTACTGGACGCCCACGAGCAGCCCGTCGGCGGCGAGGGCGAGCAGCAGGGTGAGGACGACGCCCGCGACGACCGGGGTGGGGAAGTCGCGCTGGAAGCCGTCGGTGAAGAGCTGGCCGAGGCCGCCGTAGCCGATGTAACTGGCCACGCTGACCAGGGAGATGGCCATGACGGTGGCGACCCGTACGCCCGCCATGATCACCGGCAGCGCGAGTGGCAGCTCGACGGTGAGGAGGGTGCGCAGCGGCTTCGTACCCATGGCGACGGCCGCCTCGCGGGCCCGCGGCGGGACGCTGTCCAGGCCTTCCACGGTGTTACGGAGCAGCACGACCAGCGTGTAGACGGTGAGGCCGATGATCGCGCTGGTGCGGGTGAGCCCGGTGATCGGCAGCAGCAGGACGAAGAGCGCCAGGGACGGGATCGTGAACAGGACGTTCGTGATGCCGAGGACGACCCCGCGCAGCGCCTTGACCCGGTGGGCGACGACGGCGAGCGGCAGGGCGATGACGGTGCCGAGGAGCACGGCGGGCACGGCGGTGGAGAGGTGGTCGAGGGTGAGCGAGGTCAGCTCGCTCGTGTGGTCGGGGAACCAGCTCCATTCGATGGCGAGGCTCATGCCGCCGCCTCCGCGTGGCTGCGGGAGCCGTGCTCGTGGATCCGCTCGCGGGTGGTGATCCCGAGCAGTGCCCCGGCCGCGTCGACCCGGGCCACCGCCCCGGCGGGGGAGGCGACCGACTCGTTGAGCGCGGCCAGCAGCGAGTCGGTGTCCCGCAGCGCTCGTACGGGCAGCAGCGGCGCCTCGTCGCCCTCGGGCCCTTCGGTGTCCCGCCAGCCCGCGGGCGTGCCGTCGGGGGAGGTGACCAGCTGCCAGCGGCCGCCCTCGGCCACGGGCTCGTACGGGACGTCGGCCAGGGGCGTCAGCGAGAGCAGCTTCAGGCCGCGTTCGGCGCCCAGGAAGTCGGCGACGAAGTCGTCGGCGGGGCGGGCGAGCAGTTCGGCCGGGGGAGCGCACTGGACGAGGTGGCCGCCGGTGCGGAAGACGGCGATGCGGTCGCCGAGCCGGACGGCCTCGTCGATGTCGTGGGTGACGAAGACGATGGTCTTCTTCAACTCGGCCTGCAGACGCAGGAGTTCGTTCTGCAGCTGGGTGCGGACCACCGGGTCCACCGCGCCGAAGGGCTCGTCCATGAGCAGCACCGGCGGATCGGCCGCCAGTGCCCTCGCGACCCCGACGCGCTGCTGCTGTCCGCCGGAGAGCTGGTGCGGGTAGCGCTTGCCGGCCTCGGTGGTGAGGCCGACGGTCTCCAGCAGCTCGGCGGCGCGGGCGCGCGCCTTGCGGCGGCCCCAGCCGAGCAGCAGGGGGACGGTCGCGATGTTGTCCAGGACCGTGCGGTGCGGGAAGAGGCCCGCCTGCTGGATGACGTAACCGATGCCCCTGCGGAGTTCGGCGGCGTCGACGGCCCGCACGTCGCGGCCGCCGAGACTGACCGTGCCCGCTGTGGGGTCGACCATACGGTTCACCATGCGCAGCGTGGTTGTCTTACCGCAGCCGGATGAGCCGACGAGGACGGTGATCCCGCCCTCCGGTAGCTCAAGACTGAGGTCGTCCACTGCCGTGGTGCCGTTCGGATAGTGCTTGCTCACTGCGTCGAACTTGATCACCAGATGCCCCTTGCCCGGACTGCATATAGTCATGCAGAGTCTTTCTCGGCTGAATAGAAGTCAATAGAAAGATGTAAATCGCGGGTTACGGTGGCTCGCGATTCGGACAAAAAAGCAGGAAAAGGGGCGAGGTCACGTGGTTTTGTCTCATATACCGGACACCGAAACGGCGGCGGCCCGTCACGTCGCCCTCGACGGCCGCCACATGTCCGTCGCCGACATCGTCGCTCTCGCCGGCGGCGGCCCTGTCGCACCCGCCCTCGACCCCGCCGCCGTCGCCCGCGTCGAACGCTCCTGGCTCGCCGCCGCCGAGGTCGCCGCCACCGGCCGGGTCTACGGCCGCAGCACCGGCGTCGGCGCCAACCGCACCCTCGCCGTCGCCGCCGAGGACGCCGAGGGCCACGGACTGCGGCTGCTGCGCAGCCACGCCGGCGCGATCGGCGACCGGGTCCCGGCCCGCGAGACCCGCGCCATGCTCGCCGTACGCCTCAACCAGTTGCTGGCCGGCGGTGCCGGGCTGCGGCCGGACGTCGTCACCGCCCTGGCGGAGGCACTGCGGGCCGGCGCCTACCCCGTCGTCCACGAGTACGGTGCCGTGGGCACCGGCGACCTCGCCGCGCTGGCCCAGACCGGGCTCGCCCTCGTCGGCGAACACACCTGGGAAGGCGGCCCGCCACCCGCCCCCATCGCCCTCGGCACGGGCGACGCACTCGCCCTGATCAGCAGTAACGCCCTCACCCTCGGCCAGGCCGCGCTCGCCCTGCACGAACTGCGCGGGCTGCTCCGGGCCACGCACGCCGTCGCCGCGCTGTCGCTGCTGGCCGTCGGCGGCTCCCTGGAGGCGTACGCCGCCCCGGTCCACGCCGCCCGCCCGCACCCCGGGGCGGTGCGCAGCGCGGCCGAGATGCGCCGTCTCCTCGGGGCCCCCGACCTGCCGGCCGCGCCGTCCGGCTCGCGGATCCAGGACCCGTACGGCTTCCGCTGCCTCCCGCAGATCCAGGGGCCGGCCCTGGACGCGGCCGACGCGCTGGAGCGGGTGCTGGAGACCGAGTTCAACGCGGCGGCGGAGAATCCGCTGATCAGCTCGGACGGCCCGGGCGGCCCCAGCGCCTGGCACCACGGCAACTTCTTCGCCGGTCATGTCGCTCTCGCCCTGGACGCCTTCCGGCTGGCCCTGCTCCAGACCGCCCAGCTCTCCGCCGCGCGCCTCTCCGCGCTCGCCGACCCCGGCCTCACCGGCCTGCGGCCCTTCCTCGCCGACGGCCCCTCCGCCGGCTCCGGCGTCATGATCCTGGAGTACGCGGCCGGGGGCGCCCTCGCCGAGCTGCGCACCTGCGCCACCCCCGCCACCCTCGGCAACGCCGTCCTGTCACGCGGCGTCGAGGAGCAGGCCAGCTTCGCCTCGCAGGCCGCCCGCCTCACCCTGCGCTCCGCACCCGCCTACCGCCAGGTCCTGGCCTGCGAGCTGGTCACCGCACTGCGGGCGCTGCGCCAGCACGCCCTCCTGCCGGACGCCGACCGGCCCGTCGGCCAGGCGTACGCGGCCGCCGCCGAAGTCCTCGGCATGGACATGGCCGACCGGCCGCTCACCGGGGACGTCGCGGCGGCCGCCGCCCTGCTCGACGCACTGGGGGCGCTGTGAACGGCGGGCACATGGCAGTCTTTGCCGCAGGAGCCACGGGAAAGGAAACGGGGAGAGTCTGATGGGCACCGACATGGGGACCGACAACGGCAACGGGCATGGCAACGACGGCGCTTCCGCGCGCCTGATGAAGCTCTTCGAGGCCCACCGCCTCACGCCCACCCAGCGTCGCATCGCCCACAGCCTCGTCCGGCGGGCCGCCGACGCGCCCTTCCTCTCCAGCGTCGAGGTCGCCGAACTGGCCGGCGTCAGCCAGCCCTCCGTCACCCGCTTCGCCGTCGCGCTCGGCTTCGACGGCTACCCGGCGCTGCGCCGCCACCTGCGCGAGGTCGCGCCCGTCGGCGCGTCCGGCGGCGAGCCCACGGACACGTACAACGAGTACCAGGAAGCCGTCCACGCCGAGATCGAGAACCTCCGCCACCTCGCCGCCCTGCTCGCCGACCCCGAGCCCGTCGCCCGCGCCGGGGCGCTGCTGGCCGCCTCCCGGCCGCTCGTCGTCCTCGGCCTGCGCGCCGCCGGCGCCCAGGCGGGCGGCTTCGCCTACTTCGCCGGCAAGGTCCACCTCGACGTCCGCCTCTTCACCGAGGGCGGCACGCTGCTCGCCGACCGCATCGACGACGCCGTACGGGCCGGGGCCTCCGCCCTGCTCTGCTTCGCTCTGCCGCGCCACCCGCGCGAGGTCGTGGACGCCCTCGCCTACGCCAAGGCCGCCGGGCTCACCGTCGTCACGGTCGCCGACAGCGCCTTCGCGCCCGTCGCCGCCCACTCCGACCTGCTGCTCCCGGCAGCCGTCGGCACCGGCCTCGCCTTCGACACGGCCTGCGCGCCGATGCTGCTCGGGCGGGTGCTGCTGGAGGCCATGTGCGACGGACTGCCGGATGCGCAGGCGCGGTTGGAGGAGTTCGACGCGCGGGCCGCCGAGCGCGGCCTGTTCGTCGACTGAGTCAGCGGCCAAAAGCTCGGTCTTAACGCGATTTTGAGGTTCGCTGAGTACCCTCCCCAGCACCGGTAAGCGTGCGAGGAACAGGAGGACAGCGGTGGTGCGCGGAGCGTACGTACTGGCCAGGGTCGCGGTGACGGTCCGCGTGGCGGCGCGGTGGCTGTGGTGGCTCGGAATACTCGCGGCGGGGATCGGCGTCTTCGTCCCCAGCCTCCTCGGGCGGCGCATCGGCGTCCTCGCGGGCGCCGCACTCTTCATCGTCGCGGCCGCCCTCGCCTTCTGGCTGCGCCGCAAGCGCTACGTCACCCTCGCCGACGCGGCCACCCGAGCCCCGAAGTCCGTCTTCCTCCAGGACCGCCGCGTCACCGCCCGGGCCTGGACCCGCTCCCGCCGCTGGTGGCTGCTCCTGGCCTTCCTTCTGGCCGTCGCCACCTCCGCCGTCGCACCGGCGACCGGCGGTCTGCTGCTCGCCGGCCTCGGCTTCGGCCTCTGGGCCAAGGCCCTCTGGCTCGGCCGCCTCGAACGCTCCCGCGACGTCCTGCTCTGGGTGCGCCCGGAGGCCGGCCGGGACGATGCCGCCTACGAGACCACGGGCCCCGTGGCCGGTGACGCCGGCCCGGGCGGCTCACGGCGGAAGGCATCGGCGGCGGTGCGCTAGTGCCGGGAGGGGCACTAGGCAGGCCCTGACCTAGCCGCCGCTCTCGGCCACCAGCTCGTCGAGCGTCTGCGGCCGCCGTACGGTCTCGAAGCGCACGGCGCCGTCCTCGCCCACCTCGAAGCCGTAAACCCCGGGCCGGGGCAGGGAGTTGTACGCGAAGTGGTTGGAGAAGTAGTAGGCCCCCGTGTCGAGGAGCGCGACCAGGTCGCCCTCCTCCAGCAGCGGCAACTCCCGCCCCTGCGCAACGAGGTCGCCCGCGAAGCAGCACGGCCCGGCCACGTCCTGCACGACGGCCGGGCCGTCCTTGGCCCGGCCCTTTCCGTCCAGGGCCAGCACCCGCAGGGGCCAGGCGTCGGGCGCGAAGACCGTACGGGTCGCGACCTGCGCCCCCGCGTGCGTGATCGCGATGGCCCGGCCGCCCGCCGACTTCGCGTACTCGACCCGCGCCAGCACCAGCCCCGGCTTGGCCAGCAGCGCGCGGCCGAACTCGGTCACCAGGCCGTACCGCCCGTCGAAGAGCCCGGGGACGGCGGCCCGCAGCATGTCCGCGTAGTCCCGGAAGCCCGGCCGGACCTCGTCCGAGGTGAAGTTCACCGGCAGGCCGCCGCCGATGTCGATGACGGTGATCTGCTGCCGCCCGGCGGCGGCGTTGATCCGCTCGGCCAGCTCGTACGCGGCCCGGACCCCGTCCGTCATCAGATGCAGCGGCACCCCCTGCGACCCGGTGTGCGTGTGCAGCCGATTCAGCCACGGGCGGTCCAGATACGCCCGTACGACCGCCTCCTCCGCCCCGGGGTCACGCAGTGCGAAGCCGAACTTCGAGGTGGCCGTCGCTGTGCTGGTCGACCCGATCGCGCCGGCCCCGACCTGCGGGTTGACCCGCAGCCCGACGGAGGAGGCGGTGTCGCCGGGGCGCACCAGCCGGTCCAGCCGTGCCAGCTCCTGCGGATTGTCCGCGTTGACCGCGATGCCCAGCGCCAGCGCGGTCCGCAGTTCCCCGGGCGTCTTCGCGGGCGAGTCCAGCACGATTCTCTCCACCGGCATCCCGGCCGCCCGCGCGATCGCCAGCTCGCCCGGACTGGCGACCTCGGCCCCGACGCCCTCCGCCGCCAGCAGCCGCAGCACCGGCACGAGCGAGGCCGCCTTCACCGCGAAGGTGTGCAGCACCTCCACGCCCGGCGTTTCGAAGGCCTTCCGCAGCTCTGCCGCCGCATCCCGGATAGCCTCGAGGTCAAGCAGCCCCGCCACGGGCTCCTCCGGCCCGATCAGCCCCCGCTCGACCGCCGCGCGCATCGCCTGTCCCCGCCGCTCCACGAGATCCGCAGTCATGTGCACAAGCCAAGCATTCGCTGCCGCACGGCGCCAGGTGGCCTGTTCAGGTGGCAGGTGTTGACTAGCGCTATTCAGATTGCGATGATCTGAATGAATCAATCCAGTCGCGAGGAGGCCCCGCCCATGACCGGCACCGGACCCACCGGATCCACCGGACCGAGGACCGTACGCGCCCCGCGGGGCACGGCGCTCAGCTCCCAGGGCTGGCAGCAGGAAGCCGCTCTGCGCATGCTGCAGAACAACCTCGACCCCGAGGTGGCCGAGCACCCGGAGAAGCTGGTCGTCTACGGCGGCACCGGCAAGGCGGCCCGCGACTGGCGGTCGTTCGACGCCATGGTCCGTACGCTGCAGAGCCTCAAGCAGGACGAGACGATGCTCGTGCAGTCCGGCCGCCCGGTCGGCGTCATGCAGACCCACGAGTGGGCACCGCGCGTGCTGATCGCCAACTCCAACCTGGTCGGCGACTGGGCCAACTGGGAGGAGTTCCGCCGCCTGGAATCCCTCGGCCTCACCATGTACGGCCAGATGACCGCCGGGTCGTGGATCTACATCGGTACGCAGGGCATCCTGCAGGGCACGTACGAGACCTTCGCCGCCGTAGCGGAGAAGAAGTTCAACGGCACCCTGGCCGGCACCATCACCCTCACCGCCGGCCTCGGCGGCATGGGAGGCGCCCAGCCGCTGGCCGTGACCATGAACGGCGGCGTCGCGATCTGCATCGACGTCGACCCGCGCGCCATCACCCGCCGGATCGAGCACCGCTACCTCGACGTGCAGGCGAAGAACCTCGCGCACGCGCTCCAGCTGGCCACCGACGCCCGCGACAAGCGGCAGCCGCTCTCCATCGGCCTGCTCGGCAACGCGGCGGAGCTGCTTCCGCAGATGCTCGCCGAGGGCGCGCCGATCGACATCGTCACCGACCAGACCAGCGCCCACGACCCGCTCGCCTACCTCCCCGTCGGCGTGAGCTTCGACGACATGGCCTCGTACGCGGCCGAGAAGCCCGCCGACTTCACGCAGCGGGCCCGCGAGTCCATGGCCAGGCACGTCGAGGCGATGGTCGGCTTCATGGACGCGGGCGCCGAGGTCTTCGACTACGGCAACTCGATCCGCGGCGAGGCCCAACTCGCGGGCTACGAACGCGCGTTCGCGTTCCCCGGCTTCGTCCCCGCCTACATCCGGCCGCTGTTCTGCGAGGGCAAGGGCCCGTTCCGCTGGGCGGCGCTGTCCGGCGAGGCGTCCGACATCCACAAGACGGACAAGGCGATCCTCGACCTCTTCCCCGAGAACGAGTCCCTGCACCGCTGGATCAAGTTGGCGCAGGAGAAGGTCCACTTCCAGGGCCTGCCCGCCCGCATCTGCTGGCTCGGCTACGGCGAGCGCGACAAGGCCGGCGAGCGCTTCAACGAGATGGTCGCCGACGGCACGCTCGCCGCGCCGATCGTCATCGGCCGCGACCACCTCGACTGCGGTTCCGTGGCCTCCCCGTACCGCGAGACCGAGGCCATGCTCGACGGCTCCGACGCCATCGCCGACTGGCCGCTGCTCAACGCCATGGTCAACGTCGCCTCCGGCGCGTCCTGGGTCTCCATCCACCACGGCGGCGGCGTCGGCATCGGCCGCTCCATCCACGCCGGCCAGGTCACGGTCGCCGACGGCACGAAGCTCGCCGGCGAGAAGATCCGCCGCGTCCTCACCAACGACCCGGGTATGGGCGTCATCCGGCACGTCGACGCGGGCTACGACCGCGCCGACGAGGTCGCCGCGGAGCGCGGCGTACGCGTGCCGATGCGCGAGGGCGGGGACGCGTGACCTCCTCGTTCCACGAGATGTGGCGGGACCTCCGTCCGGTCGGCCGCGACGCCGACAGCGGGGGCTACCGCCGCTACGCCTGGACCGGCGCAGACGCGGACTGCCGGGCCTGGTTCCGTACCGAAGCCGAAACGCGCGGGCTCACCTACGAGGTCGACCGCAACGGCAACCAGTGGGCCTGGCTCGGCGACCCCACCGCCGGGGACGCGGTCGTCACCGGCTCGCACCTGGACTCGGTGCCGGACGGCGGGGCCTTCGACGGGCCGCTGGGCGTCGTGTCGTCGTTCGCCGCGCTGGACGAGCTGCGCGCCCGTGGAGCCGCCCTCGCCAAGCCCCTGGCGATCGTCAACTTCGGCGACGAGGAGGGCGCCCGCTTCGGCCTGGCCTGCGTGGGCTCACGCCTGGCGGCCGGACAGCTGACCCCCGAGAAGGCGGCGCAGCTCCGGGACGCGGACGGCGTCAGCCTCCCGCAGGCCATGGAGCGCGCCGGGTACGACCCGGCGGCGATCGGCGCGGACCCCGAGCGGCTGGCCCGCATCGGCGCCTTCGTCGAGCTGCACGTCGAGCAGGGCCGGGCCCTCGCCGAGACCCCGCACGCCGTGGGCGTGGCGTCGGCCATCTGGCCGCACGGCCGCTGGCGCTTCGACTTCCACGGCGAGGCCAACCACGCGGGCACCACCCGTCTGGAGGACCGTCGCGACCCGATGCTGACGTACGCGAACACCGTCCTCGCCGCCCGCAAGAAGGCCCGGCTGGCCGGCGCGCTCGCGACCTTCGGCAAGGTGGCCGTCGAGCCGAACGGCGTCAACGCCATCGCCTCGCTGGTCCGGGGCTGGCTGGACTCCCGCGCCGCCGACGAGGCGACCCTCGACGAGGTCGTCGCCGAGATCGAGCGCGCGGCGGTCGAGCGCGGCGCCCGCGACGGGGTCACCGTCCGGGTCACCCGGGAGTCCTTCACTCCGGTGGTCGAATTCGCCCACGACCTGCGTGACGAGCTCGCCAAGCTGCTCGGCGGGGCTCCCGTCCTCCCGACCGGCGCCGGACACGACGCGGGAATCCTGTCCGCTGCCGTCCCGACAGCCATGCTGTTCGTACGGAACCCCACCGGGGTCTCGCACTCGCCGGCCGAAACGGCGGCCGAGGACGACTGCCTCGCCGGGGTCACCGCACTCGCCGACGTACTGGAGGGCCTGGCGTGTCGCTGACGCCGCAGATCTACTGGGCGGAGTACGCCTGGCTCGACGACACCGTCGAGCCCTCCGTGGTCATCTCCACCGCCTCCGACGGCCGCATCACCGCCGTACGCCCCGGCGTCGAGGCCCCGCCCGCCGGGGCGGTCTCGCTGCGCGGTCTGACGATCCCAGGGCTTGCGAACGCCCATTCGCACGCCTTCCACCGCGCCCTGCGCGGCACCGTCCAGGTGGGCTCCGGCACCTTCTGGACCTGGCGCGAGATCATGTACGGCGTCGCGGCACGGCTCACCCCGGAAACGTACTTCGCGCTCGCCCGCGCCGTGTACGCCGAGATGGCGCTGGCCGGCATCACCTGCGTGGGCGAGTTCCACTACCTCCACCATCAGCCCGACGGCACCCCCTACGCCGACCCCAACGCGATGGGCGAAGCCCTCGTCTCCGCCGCCGCCGAGGCCGGTATCCGCATCACCCTGCTGGACACCGCCTACCTCTCGTCCGGGATCTTGAACGGGCACAGCGGCGCCGCCCCCGACCCCCACCAGCGCCGCTTCAGCGACGGCGACGCCCACGCCTGGGCGGTCCGGGCGTCCGCTCTGACGGACCGCGCCCACGCCCGCATCGGCGCCGCGATCCACTCCGTACGGGCCGTCCCGGCCGACCAGCTCGCGACCGTCGCGGAGTGGGCGCACGACCGCGAGGCCCCGCTGCACGTCCACCTCTCCGAGCAGACCGCCGAGAACGACGCCTGCCTCGCCGCGTACGGCCTCACCCCGGCCGGACTGCTGGCCGAACACGGTGTGCTCGGGCCGCGTACGACCGCCGTCCACGCCACGCACCTCACTCCCGAGGACATCGCCCTGCTCGGCGGCTCCGGCACGACCATCTGCATGTGCCCGACGACGGAACGGGATCTGGCCGACGGCATCGGCCCCGCCAAGTCCCTGGAGCTGGCCGGCAGCCCGCTCACCCTCGGCAGTGACAGCCACGCCGTCATCGACCTGTTGGAGGAAGCCCGGGCCATGGAGCTCGACGAACGCCTCCACACCCGGACCCGCGGCCACTGGACCGCCGCCCGGCTGCTCCGTGCCGCCACCGCCGACGGCCACGCCTCCCTCGGCTGGCCCGACGCCGGCCGCCTCCAGCCCGGCTCCCTCGCCGACTTCGCCACCGTCGCCCTCGACTCCGTCCGCACCGCCGGCGCCCCCGCCCGCCTCGCCGCCGAAACCGCCGTCTTCGCCGCCACCAATGCGGACATCCGCCACACCATCGTCGCCGGCCGCCACATCGTCCGCGACGGCCACCACCAGCTCGTGCCCCACACGGCGGGCGAGCTGGCGAAGGCGGTCGCCCAGGCGCTGGGTGGCTAGGCCGGCTGCCACCGGGCCGCACCCGGGTACGAAACGATCAGGCCCACGGACCAGCGCCGTCGGGGTGCGGCCCGTTGCCGGGTGCGGGCCGGTTGGGCCAGCCCTCCCCCAGCCTTCGGCCGGGGGGACCCCCACCTCGCTTCGCTCGCCTCAGGCGAGCGGCCTACCCCCAACCGACCCGAGAAAGAAGAGGCGTATGACCACGACCGTCGTCACCAACATCGGCAGCCTGGTCACCAATGACCCCGCCCTGGGCGAGGGCCCGCTGGGCCTTGTCGGGGACGCCGCCGTGGTGCTGGACGACAAGACGGGTACGGTCGCATGGGTCGGCCCCGCCGCGGACGCCCCCGCCGCCGACACCGCGTACGACGCGAAAGCGCGCGCCGCGATCCCCGGTTTCGTGGACTCGCACTCCCACCTGGTGTTCGCGGGCGACCGCACCCAGGAGTTCAACGCCCGCATGTCCGGGAAGCCGTACACCGCGGGCGGTATCACGACGACCGTCGCAGCCACGCGCGCCGCGAGCGACGCCGAGCTGGACGCCAATGTCCGGCGCTACGTCAGCGAGGCGCTGCGCCAGGGCACGACGACCATAGAGACGAAGTCCGGCTACGGCCTGACGCCTCACGACGAGGCCCGCGCCCTCCGCATCGCCGCCGCCCACACCCCGGAGACGACCTACCTGGGCGCGCACATCGTCGCGCCGGAGTACGCGGACGACCCGGCGGCGTACGTGGAGCTGGTCACCGGCGAGATGCTGGACGCGTGCGCGCCGTACGCCCGCTGGGTGGACGTGTTCTGCGAGCGCGGGGCCTTCGACGGGGACCAGGCCAGAGCCGTTCTGACCGCAGGTCAGAAGCGCGGGCTGATCCCGCGCGTGCACGCGAACCAGCTGGGCCACGGCCCCGGCGTGCAGCTCGCGGTGGAGCTGGGCGCGGCCTCGGCGGACCACTGCACGCACCTGACGCAGGCGGACGTGGACGCCCTGGCGGGGAGCGGGACCGTGGCGACCCTGCTTCCCGGTGCGGAGTTCTCGACGAGGGCGGAGTACCCGGACGCGCGGCGGCTGCTCGACGCGGGGGCGACGGTGGCGCTGTCGACGGACTGCAATCCGGGGTCGTCGTTCACCACGGCCATGCCGTTCTGCATCGCGGTGGCCGTACGGGACATGGGGATGACCCCGGACGAGGCCGTCCACGCCGCCACCCTCGGCGGGGCGAAGGCGCTGCGCCGCGCCGACGTCGGCCGGATCAGCCCGGGGGCGCGTGCGGACCTGGCGTTGCTGGACGCGCCGTCGCACATACATCTCGCGTACCGGCCGGGCGTGCCGCTGGTGTCAGCCGTATGGCGGGGCGGCGTGCCCGAATTGGTGTAGACCTTACGAGGTCCGGGCAAGGGCCACCGAACCGGGTGGTAGGGCTGAACGTATGAGACGACGAAGTGTGGTGTCCGCGCTCCTGCTCTCCCTCGGCGTCGGCGCGGCGGTACCGGCCGCCGCCGCAGACCCGGCATCGGCCCCCGCGCAGGCACCCGCACCGGCATCGGCGACCGCAGCGGCACCGGCCCCGGCACCGACGGCAGCCGCCCCGCGCCCGCTCGGGCAGGTCGTCCCCGTGCCCGCGTCCGTCAAGGCGGCCGGTGGGCCGTTCACCCTGGCCGAGGACGCGGCGATCCACGTACCGGCCGGATCGCCGACCGCCGCCGCCGTCGGCCGGTACCTGGCGGACATCCTGCGCCCGTCGACCGGGTACGACCTGCCGCTCACGACCAGCACCCGGCGCCAGGGCATCGTGCTCGCCCTGGACGGCGGCGGGGACACCGGCAGCGAGGGCTACGGCCTGCAGTCCACGCCGCGGGCGGTGGTGATCAGGGCCGCATCGACGGCGGGCCTCTTCCACGGCGTGCAGACCCTGCGTCAGTTGCTGCCCGCCGCCGTGGAACGGGACTTCCCCCAGCTCGGCCCCTGGACCGTCGCCGGGGGCACGATCATGGACCGCCCGCGCTATGCGTACCGGGGCGCGATGATGGACGTGGCCCGGCACTTCCACTCCGTGGTGCAGGTCGAGCGCTATATCGACCAGCTCGCGCTCTACAAGATCAACCGCCTGCACCTCCACCTCACCGACGACCAGGGCTGGCGGATCGCCATCTCCTCCCGCCCCCGCCTGACCACGTTCGGCGGCAGCACCCAGGTCGGCGGCGGCGAGGGCGGCTACTACACGAAGGCCGAGTACCAGCAGATCGTTCGGTACGCGGCGAGCCGCTACATGCTCGTCGTCCCCGAGATCGACATGCCGGGCCACACCAACGCCGCCCTGGCCTCCTACGCGGAGCTCAACTGCGACGGCGTCGTGCGCGCCCCCTACACCGGCACCGCCGTGGGCTTCAGCTCACTGTGCGTGCCCCATGCCGCCAGCGACGCCTTCATGGACGACGTCATCCGCGAGGTCGCGGCGATGACCCCGGGACCGTATCTGCACATCGGCGGCGACGAGGCGCGCGCGACCAGCCGTGCCGACTACATCGCCTTCATGGAACGCGCCCAGCAGGTCGTCGCCCACTACGGCAAGACCGTCATCGGCTGGCACCAGATCACCGCCGCCCCCATGGCCCCGGGCGCGATCGCCCAGTACTGGGGCACCAAGGGCGACGAGGAGTCGGTCGCGGCCGCCGCCCGCTCCGGCACCCGGCTGATCATGTCCCCGGCGAATCACGCCTACCTCGACATGAAGTACGACGAGGCGACGCCGATCGGGAAGACGTGGGCCGGCTACACCGAGGTCCGGCAGGCGTACGACTGGAATCCCGCAAGCGTGGTGCGCGGCGCGCCCGCCGCCTCGGTGATGGGCGTCGAGGCCCCGCTGTGGTCGGAGACGGCCAGCGACAGCTCCGACATCGAATACCTGGCCTTCCCCCGCCTTCCGGCGATCGCCGAGCTCGGCTGGTCACCGGCGGCCACCCACAGCTGGACGTCCTTCCAGCAGCGCCTGGCCGCCCAGGGCCCCCGCTGGACGGCGCTGGACATCGGTTACTACCCGTCGCCTCAGGTGCCCTGGAAGTTCGCGTACTGAGGCGCACCAAGGCGTACCAAGGCATATGAAAAGCGGCGGCCCCGGCATGATCATGCCGGGGCCGCCCCGAAGGGGTGTGACGGGCGCACACCACGACGAGCATGC
>NZ_JBHYXC010000030.1:0-83365 GCF_042751495.1 Streptomyces sp. NPDC059373
CAATTCAAATCCTGTCCCCACTATAAAAAAAAAACCTTTTACAAACCACGGGGGTGCGCCCTCTCGTAATCCCGCGGGTTTTTTGGGGGGGGGGGGGGGCCCCCCCCCACCACAAGCCGGCCGCCGTCCGCGGACACCTGGTAGTACACGCTGCTGCCCGACCGGGTTCGGGTCGTCAGTCCCGCGCGATGCAGCCGGGCCAGGTGGTAGGACACGGTGGACCGGCTCAGGTGGTGCAGGTCGGCGAGTTCGGCGGTCGTACGAGGGACGCCGAGGTCGGCCAGCAGGGTGAGGCGGGTATGGCCCAGCACCTCGCTCAGGGCCTGGGTGACCTGCTCGTCCGTGCCATGGAGCGCCCGTGCCGGATAGCTGAGCCGCACGCCCACCGCACGCCACGCCTCGATGTCCGCCCGGCAGATCCGGTTGAGCACGGTCGGGTACAGGGTGATGCGCTCTGCCGCATCGACGTCGCCCTCACATCCGCCGGCCACGCTGAGCGTGTCCTCGCGGTAGGCGATCGACGGATGCAGGGTGTCCAGGACCGCACCCAGACCGGCCCGGGCCGCGGCGCGGCCGCGGTGGTCGATGTCCGCCTCGGCCTGGGACGCCATGGCGGACCAATGCGGCGCGAGGCAGTCTTTCCACACCTGTTCGAGCTCCGAGGCGAAGAGCTCGGCGAATTCCCGCTCGTCCAGTTCGGCGAAAGAGTGGAACTCGGTGTTCCGGCTCTTGCGGAGGCGGCTCACGATGCGATCGACAAAGGGGGCCGGAGCCGTCGTTATCTGCTGTAACTCGGTGTCGACATCGGGATGGAAGTCGGTGGACACAGCCGGCGGAAGCACCAGACCGTCGCCGTTGCATTCCCTGTGCAGAATGCTGAGTATCCGCAGTTTTCGCCGCTTCAGGGTTTCGTGTATCTCGGCTGACCGAGGATAACCGGGGCTCATCGCACCCCTGATATGCATCAGTGGCGACACCACGAAGCGAGCGGTCGCGAGCGCCTCGGAGCTCAACCGTATGCGGATCAACTTTTCCCCGTTTCCCCACGTTTCAACGAGGCGGCATCTGGTCATGGACGCCGCCCGACGTTTTACTTCCCCTTGGGAGAGTACATGACACGCTCACGCAATCAATGACGCCCCGAAAACCAATGCGACCACGCACACCGCCGCGACAACGGCCGTACGCAACGCCAGCGGCGTCGGCTCGCCGGCGCCGAGAGCGGCGATCCGGGCCTGGGCCACCGCGAGGAAGGCCAGCCAGACCACCGCACACAGTGCCACCGCCACCAGCGCCAGGGGGGAGAGGCCGCGGTGGAGGGCCTGACGGACGGCCAGGATGGCGGCGACGGTGCAGGCGAGGGTGGTGCGGCGCCAGGCCAGGCGGGTGCGTTCGGGCTGGAGGCCGGGATCGCGATCGGCGACGGGCCCGGACATCAGCCGGCCCACCCGACGGCCGCGACCACGACCATCAGCAGGGCCACGGCCGCGACGAGCAGTGCCAGAAGCGTGGGGAAGCGCGAGACGGGCAGGTCCTCGCCGCGCCGCATGGCCCGTTCGCAGCGCACCCAGTGGTTGACGGCCCGGACGGCGCACATGGCGCCGCCCACCAGAAGCAGCACCGCGAGGGTGACCCGTACGGGCCGGTGGAGGTGGGGCAGGAACTGGTCCACGGCGAAGCCGCCGCCGATCAGGGCCAGGGCGGTGCGGAGCCAGGCCAGGAAGGTCCGCTCGTTGGCCAGGGAGAAGCGGTAGTCGGGGGTCGTGCCCTCCGTACGGATGTCCTGCGGCGAGAGCCACAGCCGCGCCCGTGTCGGCAGGCCCCGTACGAAGTCGATCACATCGGCCACACTAGGCCCTGCCGGGGCGATCAGGGTCGGACGGGCCGCGGCGGCTGGCGCGGCGCACCGCAAGGCGCTGGGAGCACCTCGCAGTGTCCAGTGCCGCGCCCGGCAATGTTCGTCCGGCGCGGCACTAGCTGGGGGAGTCTCGCGGGCCCGGGCAGGATCAGCCGGACCCCGGTTCGCGCAGCCTCCGGTAGGCCTCCAGGCCGTCCGGCACCCACTCCCACAGCGGGAGGACCCGGGCCAGCTCTTCCTCGGGGAGGAAGGCGTGCCAGGCGACCTCCTCGGCCTGCGGCGCGACCGGCAGCTCGCAGCGCACTTCGTAGACCCTCGACCACCAGGTGTGGCCGGCCGCCTCGCCCGTCCCCTGGTACAGGAAGCTGAACAGCGGTTCCGGCCGCGGCAGTCCGGACACCCCCAGCTCCTCCTCGGCCTCGCGCAGCGCGGCGGCGTCGTAGGACTCGCCCGCGCCGACGACACCGCCGACGAAGAGGTCGTACAGGGACGGGAAGACCAGCTTGTCGGCGGTCCGCCGGTGGACGAAGACCCGGCCCTGACCGTCCCGTACGTGGATGAAGACGCACCGGTGGCGCAGCCCCCGCGCGTACGCCTCGCCGCGCGGCGCCTGCCCGATGACGCGGTCATGCTCGTCGACGATGTCGAGCAACTCGTCGGAAGGTGCCATGCGGCCACCCTAATCCGGACAGTCTCGGGCCAACGAGCCTCAGCCCCGCCCACCGCGGCAAGAATGGCCGCATGGCGACGGGGACGGGCACAGCGGCGGCGGAGGCACCGAGCGCGGCGGGGATGCCGCTGCTCGGTTCGATGGTGGACCTGCTGAGGGATCCGCTGGCGGCGTATCTGCGGGCGCGGCGCGAGCAGGGCGATGTGGTCCGCTTCAGCGCCGGACCGCCGGGGCTGCGGCAGGACTTCTACGCGGTGTTCTCGCCGGACGGTGCACAGCGCGTGCTGGGCACGGATTCGGCCAACTTCCGCAAGGACAACGTCTTCTACGAAGAGGTGCGGCAGACCCTCGGCAATGGTCTGCTCACCAGCCAGGACGCGGACTACCTGCGCCAACGCCGGCTGATCCAGCCGCTGTTCACCCGCCGCCGGGTGGACGGATACGCGGCGGCCGTCACGACCGAGGCCGCCGCCCTCGCCGCGACCTGGCGCGGGACGGCGGAAGTGGAACTGGTCGAGGAGATGCACCGGTTCGCGCTGCGCATCGTGGGGGGCATCCTCTTCGGCACGGATGTCGAGGAGGCGATCGCCGTGGTGGAGCGCAGTCTGCCGCTGCTCAGCGACCACGCCCTCAAGCGCGCGCTGTCGCCACTCAAGCCGCCCCGCGACTGGCCCACCCCCGCCAACCGCCGCGCCGCCCGCGCCCAGGCCGAGCTGTACGCGCTCTGCGACACCATCATCGACAGGCGCCGCGCCGAAGACCCGCACGGCGACCCCCAGGAGGACCTGCTCAGCCTCCTCGTACGTGCCGGGAACGACGAGGACGGCAGCCTCGACCGCGGCGAACTCCGTGAGCAGGTGCTGGTCTTCCTGCTCGCCGGCCACGAGACCACCGCGACCGCGCTCGCCTTCGCCCTGCATCTGCTGGCCCGGCACCCCAAGGAGCAGCAGCGGGTACGCGAGGAGCTCGACCGGGTCCTCGGGGGCCGGCCGCCGACGGCGGCGGACCTGGACACGCTGCCGTATCTGACGATGGTGCTGAAGGAGACGATGCGGCTGTATCCGTCCGCGCCGGTGGTGGGCCGCCGGGCCGTGGCGGAGACCGAGATCGGCGGCCACCGCATCCCGGCCGGCGCCGACGTCCTGGTCAGCCCCTGGGTCACGCACCGTCACCCGGAGCACTGGCCGGACCCGGACCGCTTCGACCCCGAGCGCTTCACGCCGGAGGCGGAGGCGGCGCGGCCGCGCTATGCCTGGTTCCCGTTCGGCGGCGGGCCGCGCGCGTGCATCGGGCAGCACTTCTCGATGCTGGAGTCGGTGCTCGGTCTGGCCGTACTGCTTCAGTCGTACGCGTTCGAGGCCGTCGACGCCGACGTCCCGCTCGGCGCGGGGATCACACTGCTGGCAAAGGGGCCGGTCCGGTGCCGCGTGACCGACGCCCGGTCCACAGCACGACAAGCAGAGTGACCAGGAAGCCGCCGACGGCGTAGGCGCCGAGGACCCACCAGGCGTGGATGGTGTCGTGGCCGTGGAAGTAGACCGTGTTGCGTACGAGGGTCGTGCCCGCGCCCGGCGGGATGGCCTGGCCGATGGCCCGCCAGAAACGCGGCAGCAGCGCGTCCGGGTAGACGCCGCCGGAGCTGGGGTTGCCCAGGACGACGAAGAGGATGATGCACAGGCCGGTGCCCAGCAGCCCGAAGAGGGTCTGCAGGCCCGAGGCCGTCGCCGCCGCCGCGAAGACCACCAGGGCGCCGACCCCGGCCAGCTGCCAGAAGTGCCCGCTGAGGGCGTCGAAGACCGGCCCGACGATGACCGCGCCCGCGATGCCCGACACGACCGCGTACAGGGCCAGGACGCCGAGCCGGATGAAAGTGCGGTGCCGGTTGGCGGGGCGGGCGCCGCCGGCCATGCCGAGGATGGTGGCGGTGAGGTAGCCGCCGATGACCCAGCCGACCACCAGGTAGAACGAGGTCATGCCCCGCCCGTCGCCCTTGTTGGGCGTCCGGAGGTCGGTGACGGTGACCTGCCGCTGCCGCGCCTGCTCCAGCTGCTGGGCGATCTGGGCGGCGGTCTGCGACACCGAGGGGCCGCCCGCCGAGGCGACGAGCAGCGTGTCCGTCGTCCCGGTCGCGTTGTAGAGGAAGCCCGCGTCGACCGTACGGTCCAGGATCTCCCGCCGGGCGGTGGCCTCGTCGGCGACCGGGGTGGCCTTCACCGGGTCGCCGGACAGGGCGTTGAGCTTGGCCACGATCTGCCCCCGGGCTTGGTCGGCGGCGACCACCGCGACCGGGATCCGGTGCGGGGTGGGGGAGTGGAAGGCCCCGAGGTACGACACGATGAAGGCCAGCTGCACCACCAGGCCACCCAGCACCAGCGCGAACGCGCGGAGGCTGATCGCGTCCCGCAGCTCCGCGCCGAAACCGTGCGGCGGCGTCTCGGGTCTGGCGTGGCTCATGAGCCGTCCTCACTCCCGCCGGGGGTCGCACCGGGGTCGCACCGGGGGTCGCCGGGGCTGCCCGCCGCTGCCCGGGGCTGTCGGGGCACTACTTATTCGGACGCTAGGCCGGATTGCATGCCCCCGCTCGGGGTAGTGCTCCGTTCGCGGCCGTAGGGTGCCTGTGCGAGCGTGGCCGCAGTACGTGAAACAGCCCCATGAGAGGCGAGCCATGAGTCGACCGAGGATCCTGGTGGTGGGCGGCGGATTCGCGGGCCTGGAGTGCGCGCACCGCCTGGAGCGACGGCTGTCGCCCGACGAGGCCGACATCACCCTGGTGTCCCCGTGGAGCCACCAGTTGTATCTGCCACTGCTGCCGCATGTCGCGGCCGGTGTCCTCACCCCGCAGGCGGTGGCCGTGGCGCTGCGCCGCATGCTGCGCCGTACGGTGATCATCCCCGGACGGGCGATCGGGGTCGACGCGCCCGCCAAGGCCGTGGTCATCAAGAAGATCACCGACGAGGAGTTCGTCGAGCGCTACGACTACCTGATCCTCGCCCCCGGCAGTGTCACCCGGACCTTCGACATCCCCGGCCTCACCGAATACGGCCGCGGTATGAAGACGCTCGCCGAGGCCGCGTACATCCGCGACCACGTCATCACCCAGCTCGACCTCGCCTCCGCCAGCACCGACGAGGCCGAGCGCGCCTCGCGGCTGCAGTTCGTCGTGGTCGGCGGCGGCTACGCGGGCACCGAGACCGCGGCCTGCCTGCAGCGGCTCACCGCGGCGGCGGTCAAGCGCTACCCGCGTCTGGACCCCGGGCTCATCAAGTGGCATCTGATCGACATCGCGCCCAAGCTGATGCCCGAACTCGGCGACAAGCTGGGTCAGAAGGCCCTGGAGATCGTCAGCAAGCGCGGCGTCGAGGTCTCCCTCGGTGTCTCGGTGGCCGAGGCCGGCGAGGATCTGGTCACCTTCACCGACGGACGTAAGATCCCCTGCCGCACGCTGATCTGGACCGCCGGCGTCGCCGCCAGCCCGCTGGTCGCCACCCTCGGCACCGAGACGGTCAAGGGCCGGCTCCATGTCAACGCCGAGATGGAAGTCCCCGGCGCCGACGGGGTCTTCGCCCTCGGTGACTCCGCCGCCGTCCCGGACCTCGCCAAGGGAGGCGGCGACGCCATCTGCCCGCCCACCGCCCAGCACGCCATGCGCCAGGGCAAGGCCGCCGCCGAGAACGTGGTCGCCGCACTGCGCGGCAATCCCCTCAAGCCGTACGAGCACCGGGACCTCGGCCTCGTCGTCGACCTCGGTGGCGCCCAGGCGGTCTCCAAGCCGCTCGGCGTCCCGCTCAGCGGACCGCCTGCGCAGCTCGTCGCCCGGGGATATCATCTGGGCGCGCTGCGCACCTTCCCCGCCCGCTTCCGTACGGCCGCCGGCTGGCTGCTGAACTCGGTGGCCGGGGACGACTTCGTGCGCACCGGCTTCCAGGCCCGGCGCCCGGCCAGGCTGCGGGACTTCGAGGTCACCGACATCTATCTGTCGCCCGAGGAGGCACGTGCCCGGATCGAGTCCCTCCGAGCGGCCTGACGTCCTGCGGATCGCCAACTGCTCGGGGTTCTACGGCGACCGCCTCTCCGCGGCACGCGAAATGGTCGAAGGCGGCCCGATCGACGTCCTCACCGGCGACTATCTCGCCGAGCTGACGATGCTGATCCTCTGGAAGGCCCGACAGCGCGACCCGGAGGGCGGTTACGCCGTCTCCTTCCTCGCCCAGATGCGCGACGTGCTCGGCACCTGCCTGGAGCGCGGCATCAAGGTCGTGGTCAACGCGGGCGGGCTCAACCCGGCGGGGCTGGCGAAGAAGCTCGGCGAACTGGCGTCGGCCGTCGGTCTGCGGCCCCGCATCGCCCATGTCGAGGGCGACGACCTGCTGCCCCGGCTCCCGCAACTCCAGGACCAGGGACATGACTTCGCTCACCTGTCCAGCGGGCGGCCACTCGCCGAGGCCGGGGTGGATCCGGTCACCGCCAACGCCTACCTCGGCGGCTGGGGGATCGCCGAGGCGCTGCGGGCCGGGGCCGACGTCGTGATCTGCGGCCGGGTCACCGACGCCTCGCTGGTCGTCGGCCCCGCCGCCTGGGCCTTCGACTGGCCGCCCGATGACTGGGACCGGCTCGCCGGAGCCGTCACCGCCGGGCACATCATCGAATGCGGCGCCCAGGCCACCGGCGGCAACTACGCCTTCTTCACCGAGATCGGGCAGCCCGTACGCCCCGGCTTCCCCATCGCCGAGCTGCGGCCCGACGGCTCCAGCGTCATCACCAAGCACCCCGGGACCGGCGGCGCCGTCACCGTGGACACCGTCACCGCCCAGCTGCTGTACGAGATCGACCGGCCCGCCTATCTCAACCCCGACGTCACGGCCCGCTTCGACACCGTGACCCTCGACCAGCTCGGCCCCGACCGCGTCCTGGTCAGCGGCGCCCGGGGCGAGCCCGCCCCCGACACCCTGAAGGTCTGCCTCAACTACCGCGGCGGCTATCGCAATGCGGCCGTCTTCGTCCTCACCGGCCTGGACATCGAGGCCAAGGCCGCCTTCGCCGAGGCCACCCTGCTCGACGCCACCGGCGGCCCCGACCGCTTCGAGACGTACGAAACCCGCCTGGAGCCCGGCACCGGGACCACGGCCCGCCTCACCCTCACCGTCAAGGACCCCGACCCGGACAAGGTGGGCCGCTCGCTCTTCTCCGCCGTCGTCGGCACCGGCCTGTCCGGCTACCCGGGGCTGCACCTGGAGCACTTCTCCCCGAAGGCGGAGGAGTACGGCGTCTACTGGCCGGCGCTGATCGCCGCCGACGCCGTACGGGCCGAGGCCGTGCTGGGGCGGGAGAACTCTCCGGAGGGCATTGCGGAGGGCTTTTCGGAGGGCATTGCGGAGGGCAGCCGCCTCGCCGTGCCGGAGCCGCCCCGTCAGGCCCGCGAGGCCCGGCGGCCGGCGATACCGGCGCAGGGTTCCGCCACGGACGCGGGGCGGAGTCCCGAGGGCCCCACCGTCCGCGCCCCGCTCGGCCGGATCATCGGCGCCCGCTCGGGCGACAAGGGCGGCGACGCCAATGTCGGCCTGTGGGCCCGCGACGACGAGGCGTACGCCTGGCTGCGGCGAACCCTGGACGTGGACGCGCTGCGCGAGCTGCTGCCCGAGGCCGCCGGACTCCCCGTCAGCCGCTACGAGCTGCCCAATCTGCGCGCGCTGAACTTCGTCGTACACGGCCTCCTCGGCGACGGTGTGGCCGCCTCGACCCGGGCCGATCCGCAGGCCAAGAGCCTTGGTGAATTCCTCCGTGCGTGCTCTGTTGAGATACCCGCGACGCTATTGAGCGGAGTAAATAAGCCGTGAGTATGGGGACGGCAAAAAGCCGTCTCTGCTTCGGTCATGGGGGCCCGCAACGCGCTTGAACAGCTCTTGCGCTGCCTAACCTGAATTCATGGACAACGACATCCTGCGCAAGGCGATATTCCTTCTGCGTGACTGCCACGAATCCGAGCAGCAGGCCGTGGAAGGTCTCAAGAAGTACTTCCCGCACCTGCATCTCGGTGACCGTGAGCGATACGTCGGCGAGGCGTGGGACATGATCCACGGCGTCCACAGCGCCACTTCATAAGGCCGCTGACCCACCGTCGGCGTACCGTCGGGCGTATGAGCAATCTTGACGTGAAGGCCGCGCCGACCGTCTGCGGAGGCCGCGACGACGTGTCGGCGCAGCCGGTCCACGAGCTGCTCACCGGCCGCGTGGTGCCGGTCGGCGAGAGTACCGTCGTCCGGCGCCTGCTGCCCAACCTCGGCCGCCGCATGGTGGGCGCGTGGTGCTTCGTCGACCACTACGGTCCCGACGACATCGCCGACGAGCCCGGCATGCAGGTGCCCCCGCATCCGCATATGGGCCTGCAGACCGTCAGCTGGCTCCACGACGGCGAAGTGCTGCACCGCGACAGCCTCGGCAGCGTGCAGACCGTACGCCCCCGCGAGCTGGGCCTGATGACCTCCGGCCGCGCCATCGCGCACTCCGAGGAGTCCCCGCGGCCGCACTCGCGCGTCCTCCACGGCGCCCAGCTCTGGGTCGCCCTCCCCGACGCCCACCGCAATGTCGCCCCGGCCTTCGAGCACCACGCCGACCTCCCGGTGGCGGCCGGCGGCGGCGGGCTCCGCGCCACCGTCATCCTCGGCTCCGTCGACGGCGCCTCCTCCCCGGGCACCACCTACACCCCCATCGTCGGCGCCGACGTCGCCCTGGCGGCCGGCACGGACGCCCGCCTCCCGCTGGAGCGCGACTTCGAGTACGCCGTCCTCGCCATGTCCGGCGCCGCCGTGGTGGACGGCGTCCCCGTCGAGGCCGGATCCATGCTCTACCTCGGCTCCGGCCGTACGGAGTTGCCGCTGCGGGCCGACGTCGACAGCGGCCTCATGCTGCTGGGCGGCGAGCCCTTCGCCGAGCGGATCGTCATGTGGTGGAACTTCGTCGGGCGGACCGGCGACGACATCGCCCAGGCCCGTGCCGACTGGATGTCCGGGTCCCGCTTCGGCGAGGTGAAGGGCTACGACGGCGCCCCGCTGCCCGCTCCGGAACTGCCCCCGGTGCCGCTGAAGGCGCGTGGCCGGGTGAGGTGACCCGGGCACCGTGAGCCCCGGTTCACCTTCAGTCGGGGCCGTTGGGGCGCGCCAGACCGAGGTCGTAGGCGGTGATGACGGCCTGGATCCGGTCGCGGGCGCCGATCTTCGCCAGGACCCGTCCGACGTGGGTCTTCACGGTGGACTCGGACAGCACGAGGCGTTCGGCGATCTCCCCGTTCGTCCAGCCCTGGCCGATGGCGACCAGGATCTCGTGTTCACGTTCGGTCAGATTGCGCAGCCGGGGGTCGTCGGCGGCCTTCCCGTCCTGCGGGTGGCCCGGCAGGTGGTGGGAGTAGGCGTCGAGCAGGCGGCGGGTGAGTCCGGGCGCGATGACCGCGTCGCCGGACGCGACGGCGCGGATGCCGGCCAGCAGCTCCTCGGGCAGAGCGTCCTTGAGCAGGAAGCCGCTGGCTCCGGCGCGCAGCGCGGTGTGGGCGTACTCGTCGAGGTCGAAGGTGGTGAGGACCAGCACGCGGGAGCGTCCGCCGCCGGCGACGATGCGGCGGGTGGCCTCGATGCCGTCCATGCCGGGCATCCGTACGTCCATGAGGACCACGTCGGGTCGCAGCTCGGCGACCTTGCGCACCGCCTCGGCACCGTGGGCCGCCTCGCCGACGACCTGGGTGCCGGGGGTGCTCTCCAGCAGCATCCGGAAGCCGAAGCGCTGCAGCGGCTGATCGTCCACGATGAGCACGGTGGTCACGATGCTCCGCCCTGTGCGGTGAGGTCGTGGGGGGCGAGGTCCAGCAGGGCGTTCACGGTCCACCCACCGCCGGGGCGGGGTCCGGCGGTGATGGTGCCGCTGTAGAGGGCGGCGCGCTCCCGCATGCCCGCGAGCCCGTGCCCGTGCCCGTCCTCGGCCGGCGCCGGGCGGCGTCTGGTGCCGTCGGGCGGGCCGGTGTCCTCGACGATGATGCGGACCTCCTGGCCCTCGGCGGCCAGCGTGAGCTGGGCGCGGGTGTCGGTGCCCGCGTGCTTGAGGGTGTTGGTGAGCGACTCCTGCACGATGCGGTAGACCGTCAGCTGCACGCCGTGGTCCAGCGCGTCCACGTTCCCGACGGTGCGGTAGACGACCTGGGGCCCGGCGGCCCGGACGCGTTCGCACAGGGCGTCGAGGTCGGCGATGCCGGGCTGCGGGCTGAGCTGAGGGACGGCCGCGCCGTTCTCCGTACGTTCCCGCAGGACGCCCAGCATGCGGCGCAGCTCGCCGAGGGCCTGGCGGCCGGTGCCGCCGATGAGCCGGAGCGCCTCCTTGCTGCGCTCGGGCGCGAGGTCGGCCGCGGCGGCGCCGCCGTCGGCGAGACCGATGATGACGGAGAGGTTGTGGCCGATGATGTCGTGCATCTCGCGGGCCACGCGGGTGCGCTCGGCCGCCGCGGCGAGCATGGCGCGCTGGTCGCGTTCGACCTCCAGCCGGGCGGCGCGGTCCCGCAGCGCGGCCAGATAACCCTGCGCGATCCGCAGCCCCAGGCCCAGAGCGACGGCCGCCGTGGCGGCGCAACCCAGGAAGAACAGAGCGGCGAACACGTCCACCAGGCTGTAGATCCGGACGAAGACCACCGCCAGCGCGGCGACGGTGATACCGGCCGCCCAGGGCAGGAACCGCAGGGCGCCGTGCCGGGCCAGGCTGTACAGGGCGACGAAGAGGGCAAGGTCGGCGCGCATCCACACGTTCAGGGACCACTGCAGGATGAACACGGCCGCGATCACGCTGAAGACCGCGAAGGGTGCCCTGCGCCGCCACAGCAACGGCAGGATCAGCCCGGCCTGCAGGAGGAGCACGTTCGCCGTGGACGTCTGGGCGAGCAGGGCCGGCTCGTGGTGGCCGTCGCGGAGCAGATCGGGGAGGCCGCTGATCAGGAAGACCGCGAAGACCAGGGCGGCGTCCAGCATCCACGGCCGGTCCCGGTCGGCCTGCCACAGCCGCCGTCCGGCGCGGCTCAGCCGGGCGACCTGGGGGTGCCCCCAGATCGGGTCTTGCGTCGTCACGCGGTTCACCTGTCCATCGTGGGCGATGACCGCCCTGGCGACACCCCCGGGGCGTGTCGCGCTCCCCGGGGGTGTCGTCGGTTGCAGGGCATGCCCTCGGTCAGGCGTCGGTCCGTACCAGACGGTACGCGGCGCCGGCCAGGGCGAGCACGGTCCAGCCGGCGAAGACGGCCAGGCCGGCGGCGGGGGAGAGCGTGTTCGCGGAGTGGTGCAGGGCGAACATCGACTCACCCGCGTTGCTGGGCAGGTACTGGCTGACGTTGTTCTGCCAGGTGGTCGGCAGCAGCTCGACCAGGCCCGGGACCAGCATCAGCGCGCCGACGAGGACGGCGATGCCACCCGCGACCGAGCGCAGCAGCGCGCCCAGCGCGATGCCGATCACGGCGATCAGGCCGAGGTACAGGCCGGCCGCGAACAGGCTGCGGACGACTCCCGCGTCGGAGAGCGAGAGCGCAGCCGGGGTCCCGGAGATGATGCCGCTGCCGAACAGGAAGGCGGCGAACGCGCCGACCGTCCCGAGGACCAGGGCGATCACGCCGTACACCGAGGCCTTGGACCACAGCACCGGCAGGCGGCGCGGGACGGCCGCGAGCGTCGAGCGGATCATCCCGGTGGAGTACTCGCCGGCGGTGACCAGCACACCGAGGATGCCCAGGGCCAGCTGGGCGAAGTTGATCCCGAACAGGGAGAGGCTGACCGCGTCGGCGGTGGCCAGATCCCCGCCGCCGTGCGTGTCGCCGGAGGTGATCATGGACTTGTAGCGGGCCAGCCTGATCAGGCCGAAGCCCAGCATGAAGATCAGCGCCAGGCCCAGCGTGATCCAGCTGGAGCGCAGCGACCAGAACTTCGCCCACTCGGAGCGCACGACGCGCACCCCGGTCACCTTGTAGACCGGACGCGTCGCCTCGGCGGGGACGGACGTCGGTGCCTGGGTCGTCACGGTGCTCATGCTGCGCTCCCGGCGGTCTCGAGGGATTCCGGGGTCTCAAAGGCCTCGGAGACGGTCGTGCCGCCGTGGTACTCGACGGACTCACGGGTCAGGTCCATGAACGCCTCCTCCAGGGAGAGGGTCCGCGGAGTGAGCTCGAACAGCGCGATGCCCGCCGTGGCGGCCTTCATCCCGATGGAGCGCGCCGCCATACCGGTGACCTGCAGCTCCTCCGAGCCGGCCCGGCCGGTGATCTCGACACCGGGACCGGCCAGGACCTCGCGCAGCCGCGCCGGGTCCTCACTGGCCACCTTCACGGTGTCGCCGCCGGCCTGGCGGATCAGGTCCTCGACGGTGGTGTCCGCCAGCAGCCGGCCCCGCCCGACGATGATCAGGTGGTCGGCCACCAGCGCCATCTCGCTCATCAGGTGCGAGGAGACGAAGACGGTACGGCCCTCGGACGCGAGCCCGGTCAGCAGGTTGCGGATCCAGAGCACGCCCTCGGGGTCCAGGCCGTTGACGGGCTCGTCGAGCATCACCGTCGCCGGGTCGCCCAGCAGCGCGGCGGCGATGCCGAGGCGCTGGCCCATGCCCAGGGAGAAGGCTCCGGCGCGCTTCTTCGCCACGGACTGCAGGCCCGACAGCTCGATGACCTCGTCCACCCGGCGGCGCGGGATGCCGTGCGTGTACGCCTGCGACATGAGGTGGTCGAACGCGGAACGGCCCGGGTGGATCGACTTCGCCTCGAGCAGCGCGCCGACCTCCTGCAACGGCGCCGTGTGCTCGGCGTAGCGGCGGCCGTTGACGGTCACCGACCCGCCCGTGGGCTCGTCCAGGCCCACGATCATGCGCATGGTCGTGGACTTCCCGGCCCCGTTCGGGCCCAGGAAGCCGGTGACGGTGCCCGGCTTCACGGTGAAGTCCAGCCGGTCCACCGCCGTCTTCTCCCCGTACCGCTTCGTCAGCTGCTGCGCCTCGATCATGGATGCTTCCTCACGCTCGGGTTGCCGGGGCTTCCCGGCCTTCCTCACCGGGAACGTTACGAGCGGCTGGAGCCGCATCCGTGGTACCCAGGGGCTGACCTCCCCGGGTGAGTGGTACCGCGGTACTACGGCCGGACCCGGTCCGTGTCAGGGGCATCGCCTGTAGCCTCGGAAGGGTGACAGAGCGCAAACCACCAGGGGTCAGCTTCGAGTCATGGGTCGACAAGCAGATCCGCGAGGCGACCGAACGCGGCGACTTCAAGGAACTTCCCGGTTTCGGTGAACCGCTGCCCAGCCTGGACCGGCCGTACGACGAGCTGTGGTGGATCAAGCAGAAGATGCACCGCGAGAAGTTGTCCGCCCTGCCGCCCGCCCTCGCCCTGCGCAAGGAGGCGGAGGACGCACTCGAGGCCGTCTCCAAAGCCGCGTCCGAGCGCCAGGTCCGCCGGATCATCGAGGACATCAACAAGAAGATCGGCGAGGCGCTGCGCATGCCGCCCGCCGGACCGCCCCTGAATCTGACGCCGTTCGACGTCGAGGACGTCGTCCGCGAGTGGCGCGAGCGCCACGGTTCACCGCCCCGGACGGAGTAGTCCACCCGCACCGCTCTCGGCGGCTCAGCGGTCCTGGAGGATCCGGCCGTCCCGCAACTCCGGTACCCGGTCGGCGAGTTCGACGAGCTGTGCGTCATGGGCGGCGAGCAGTGCCGTGCCGCCCTCGCTCTGTACGACGGCGCGCGGCAGCTCCATCACGGTGCGGCCGGTCTCGGCGTCCAAGCGGGCCGGTCGGCCAGGGCCCGGGGAATCGCGACGCGCTCGGGCCTCGATCAGTCCTCGCCCAGCACGATGTTGGACCTGAGGCTCCCCTGCGGAGGCCCGGATACTCGGTCCGGGCGGCTTGACGGGTTTCGGCTCCGGCCCGCCGGCACCCGACGAAACGCGGCAAGAGCGGCCGTGTGGTGAACGAGCACCGGGCCCCGGCTTTCCCCCGGGTCGGCGCCCGGTGCCCCCGCCGGCAAGGTGACACGAAGGGGTGAACGTCATGCCGCGAGGTTCCAGCGACAAGCGTGAGCGGCAGTACGAGCACATCAAGGACAGCGCGCAGGAGCGCGGCGAGAGCGAAGGCCGCGCCAAGGAAATCGCCGCCCGCACCGTCAACAAGGAGCGCGCCCGCTCCGGCGAGGCCAAGACCGCCGGCCGCACCTCCCTCCAGGACATGTCCTCCGGAAAGCGCGGCGGTCAGCGCTCCCACCAGGGCTCCCAGGGCCAGACCTACGACCAGCTGTACGAAGAGGCCAAGCGCCGCAACATCGACGGCCGGTCGCACATGAACAAGGCCGAGTTGACGCGGGCCTTGGGCGGCAGCTGACGACGGCCGCGGGCCTGCGGATCGTGGTCAGGCGCCGACGCCGGAGGTTGGCCCCAACAGGGCCCAGCTTCGGTCGTCCCCCCAGGTCGAGGCGGAGTCCACGTACGGTCGCAGCAGGGCTGTGAGTTGCGCGTCGCCCCGCTGGTTGAGTTCGTCCGACGCCAGTTTTCGGGCGATGCCGGCCAGGAAATCGGCGATTTGAATCCGCGAGTCGGAGCGTGAGTCGACCAGCCTCAGGCCGGTCAGCCGCAGCTGCGGTGAGTGACGGAGCTGCGCGACCCGCTCGTCCGTCAGCGTGTTCTGTCGATCATGAACGATCGCAATGTGTTCTCCGCCTGCACTCCAGTACGTGACTGTCTGCGCAATGGCGGGAATCAGCGGGTCCAGAGCCGGAATCACTTTCGGGTTGTCGAGAAGGTGCGCCCGAAAGGACTCGGCGTGCGGTCTGGCCCCCGCCAGCAGTTTCATGATGTCGTCCACCGGGCCCCGCGCCCCGGCGAGCCGCAGAGCGTCAACCAGGCGGAAGAACGATTCGACGGGCGCCGTCACATCCGTACGACTCCTGGTGCGCATCAGGTCGTTGGACGCCTCGAGGAAGCCCTGCCAGCGTTCGTGCCCCAACGCCCGGCGGCCCTCGCGATACAGGGTGACGGCTGTGGCCCTGGCCCGCGGATCCCGGCCCGGACCCGTACCTGCCGGGTAAGTGCCATGTCCGAGCAGCAGGTCGACGACTCTGCCGACGACAAAGAACGACTTGTCGGTCAGATGTACGTGAGCATTCCCGTGGATCGGCCCCGACGGCCCGAGCATCCATTCGAGGACCGCGCGGTGTTTCTCGCGGAGCAGATGATTCGCCTTGTACTCCTGCGCCGGCGAGCGAATTCTGTCCCTTATTTCCTGGATGGATTCCGCCGCCGACCGGCCGTCCAGCCGCACGCTGGCATGTGCGAACACATCCGTGTTCCCGCCGAGGAGATTCTCGCCGTCCGAGCCCGACTCGTCGCAGGCGATCTCAAGCAGTCCCGTGACCGCGTCCATGGGCATGCCCGCCATCGTCGGCCACCGCCGCGGAATCCACCACGGGTTTTCCCCGGCGCGGCGGTTCGGCCACCGCCTGGCGCCTGCCGTGCACGCGGCGGATCGCCCGCCGGTCCTCCTCGGAGGCGCCGCCCCAGATGCCACTCCCGCGGCATGGGGGCGGTCGCGTGGCGTGCGAATTCAGCCGACCGGCCCCCCCGTGTGACGCGAGCTCAGAACGCGCCGGGGTTGAGGCCCAGGGTGTTGTCGGGGTCGGCGGGGTCGGCGCCGGTGACGGAGCCGACGTACAGCTGCAGTTGGGAGCGGAAGCGCTCGACGGCGGCGCGGTCGCTCATGAACTTCGCGAAGGAGTCCGGGTTGGTGGTCTTGTACGCGGAGAGCGGCTTGAGGCCGGTGGGCGGGGCCACGTCGCTGCGTACGGACCAGGTCCAGGAGGCGATGGCGGTCTTCTGGACGGCCTGGGAGTGCAGCCAGCTGGTGAACAGCTCGGCCGTCGCCCGGTTCTTGGACGCCTTGAAGATCGCGCTGCGCTGCGCCCAGGAGTTGAAGCGGTCACCGCTCGGGAGGACGACCGTGGCGTTCGGGGTCGGGTCGCCGGTGGTGCCGGCGGTCGCGAGGTACGTGCCGGCGGCGACGGGCCCGGCGGAGTAGGGGGTGCCGCGGACGAGGGCGGGGTTCTGGGCCATGACCTTCTTCAGCCAGCTCCAGCCGTACTTCTGGACGATCAGCTTGAACTCGTAGAGCACGGCGTCGTCGTCGTTGGGATAGGTGAAGATCAGCTTGTTCTTGAAGGTGGACTTGAGCAGATCCGACGCCTTGAAGCTGGACGGGTCGGCAGGCAGCTGCTTGGTGTTGACCATGTAGGCGAAGGCGCCGTAGAAGACGCCGGTGTAGTAGCCGTCCTTGTCCTTGGCGTTGGCGTACACCTTGTCCCAGCCCACGGGCTTGTACTTCAGCAGCGCGCCCTCCTTCTTCCAGCGGTCGAAGTCCTGCGTGGTCTGCAGGATGGCGACGTCGGCCACCTGGTTGTGGGTGGCGATCTGGTTGTCGATGCGGGCGTCGTGGTTCTTGCTGAGGTCGGTGACCATGTTGATCTTGATGTCGGGGTACGCCTTCTTGAACGCCGCGGCTATGAAGTCCCACTGGCCGGGCTTGTCGCCGCCGATGTACACGGTCACCTTGCCGCCCTCGGCCTTGGCCTTCGCGTAGAGCTGCTTGAGCTGGGCGTTCTCGCTCGCGGTGACGCTCGCAGTGGTGGCGTTGGCGTTCGCGGTCCCGGCGAGTGCGAGGCTCGCGCCGCCGGCCGCCAGGACCGCCGTCGAGAGGGCGATGGCGAGCGGCTTCTTGCTGATCTTCATGGGGGTGGGGACCCTTCTCGGGTGGTACGAGAATCTGTTTGAAGTCTCAAACAACACCGGTGACGATACTCAGATTGTTTGAACTTTCAAACCAGCCCTATGATGATGTTATGCAGATCACGCCATGGCTCGACGAGCAGGAGATGCGCGCCTGGATCGCCTACCTGGACGCGTCCACCCTGATCGGCGACTACATCGACCGGCAGCTCCAGAGCGACGCCGGCATGCCGCACGCCCACTACTCCGTACTCACGCGGCTGTCCGCGGCCCCCGGTCGGTCCATCCGGATGTCACAGCTCGCCGAGCAGCTGCGGATCACCCGTAGCCGGCTGTCGCATACGGTGGCGAAGCTGGAGAAGTCGGGCCTGGTGGAGCGGCGGGAAGACCCCGCCGACCGGCGCGGGCAGTCGGCGGTGCTCACCGACGAGGGCGCGCGGGTCCTGGCCGCCGCCGCGCCCGGGCATCTCGCCGCGGTGCGGCGGGCGGTCTTCGATCAGCTCAGCCGGGAACAGCTCGGCCAGCTCGCCGACATCGGGGAGGCCATCGCCCGGGCCCTCAGCCGAGCAGACCGTGAGGCCGGTGAGCCCGCCGACCTTCCCTGGCAGCGCCGGTGAGCCCGTAAGAGGCCGCGCGAACCGGCAGGACGACGCGCTCGTGGACCGCTGCGCGGCCGAGAACATCGCCTTCGCCTCGTTCTTCCCGCTGGGCGGCTTCAGCCCGCTCCAGCACGACACCCTCAACGAAGTCGCAGCCCGCCTGGAGCCCTCCCCGCAGCAGGTGGCCCTGGCCTGGCTGTTGCAGCGCTCGGCCACCACCGTCCTGATCCCCGGCACGTCCTCCGTCGCCCACCTGCGCGAGAACGTCGCCGCCGCCGACCTCGAACTTCCCGCGGACGCGATCGCGGAACTCGACACCATCGGCACGTAGGGACGACCACCACCGGGACTGCCCCGGTGCGCGGGTGGCGCACCGGGGCGTCCGGGGCAGTCAGGTGTCAGGTGCCGAGAACCTGGAACTCCCAGAGCGAGTAGCCGTATTGGGTGGCCCGTGCGGTGCCGTACACGCGCACATAGCGACCGGATCCGGTGACCGGCAGGGTCTGGGTGCCACCGGTACCGCTGGTGGTGGAGTAGACGGTGGTCCAGGCCGAACCGTCCGCCGAGGTCTGGATCTGGAACGCCGTGCCGTAGGCGGCCTCCCAGTTGAGTACCACCTGGCTGATCGTGTGGACGGCGCCCAGGTCGACCTGGAGCCACTGCGGGTCGGAGAATGCGCTCGACCACCGGGTGCCGGTGTTGCCGTCGACCGCGTTCGGCGCGGTGAAGCTGGTGTTCTCCGCGGACGAGGCGGTCGCCGTCCTGCCCTGCGACAGCAGAGTGCCACCGCCGGTGCCGCCGGACGTGGGTGTGCCGTAGAGCGCCAGTTCGTAGAGGGAGTCGCCCCATTGGGAGGCTCTGCTGGTCGCGTACACCCGGACGTAGCGTCCGGAGCCGGACAGTGCGGTGTCCTGGAGATCGGCTGGGCTGTTGTTGTTCGAGTAGATGGTGGTCCACGTCGTGCCGTTGGTGGACGTCTGTAGCTGGTAGGCCGATGCGGCCGACGCCTCCCAGGTCAGGGTCGCGTGGGTGAGGTTGTAGGACTGGCCGAGGTCGACCTGGAGCCACTGGGGGTCGGAGAATCCGCTCGACCAGCGGGTGGTGATGTCGCCGTCGGTCGCGTAGGTCGCCGGGAAGGAGGTGCTCTCCACCGACGAGGCCGTGGTGGGCTTGCCCTGGGCGATGTTGGTACCCGAGGTGCCGGCCGGGGCCTTGTTGTACACGGCGACGTAGTCGATGTCCATGTGGCCGCCGGAGACGGTGGCGGAGGTGGGGCCGCCGCCGAACGCGGCGGGGAATGCGCCGCCTATGGCGAGGTCGAAGATGGGGAAGAAGCTGTGGTCGACCGCGTTGGCCCAGGAAGTCGCGTCCATCTGGGAGGAGTTGACGGTGAAGTAGTTGGCGCCGTCGAGGTACCAGCGGATCTGCTCGGGCGAGGTCGACCTGTCGACCTCCACCGCGTAGGTGTGGTAGCCGGTCTGGCACCCGCTGCAGGCGCGCTCGCCGCTGCCGAGTCCGGTGGACTCGTTGCACGGGCCGCCCGGGCTGACACCGCAGTGCAGTGTGCCGAACAGCGAGCTGCGACCGTTGATGTCCTCCATCATGTCGATCTCGCCGGAGCCCGGCCACGGGACGCCGATGCGCAGCGGCGAGCCCAGCATCCAGAACGCCGGCCAGTACCCGGCTCCGTTGGCCGTGGTGAGGTTCGGCTGCTGGATGGACGCCTGGATCCGCACGACTCCACCGGGCTGTGCGCCGAAGCCGTCGGCCTGCGTCTCGACCCGGCCGGAGGTCCAGCCGGCGTTCGGGTCGGTACCCGAGTGCAGGGCCTTGAGCACCAGATGGCCGCTGCCGTCCTGGTAGACGTTGGCGGTGCTGGTGGTCGTGGTCTCGATCTCGCCGGTGCCGAAGCTGCTGCCGGCGCCGGCGTCGTAGCGCCACGTCGCGGTGTCCAGGCCTGTGTTGGCGGCGCCGTTGAAGTCGTCGCTCCAGGTGCTGGTGAAGCCCGTCGGCGCCGCCGGCACCGCTGCCGGTTGCACCGCGGCGGCCGGTTGCGCGGAAGCCGTGGGAGTGGCGGTGGCCGAGGGTGAGCCGGCCAACGTGACCGCCGCGACGGCGGTGAGGGCCAGCAGGCCGACGGTGAGGCGTCCGTTCGGCCGGGGGTGCGGTGGTCGGAAGCGCCTGACTCTGATCGACATGCGTACTCCTTCTCCAAGTGGGGGAGGGCGACCGCAACTGGCCATGACAGCGGTGCCGTTGGCAGGGGGAGAGAACCGAGAGAGCGCTCTCTGGAGGGTCGTCCTTCGCCTGGAACGCTGTCAAGAGAGCGGCCTCGTTTACGGAACTATTCACAGGGGCCAACAGCGAGCCCCCCGGCCGGTGTTCGGCCGGGGGGCTCGTGGTGTGCGGCGCCCTCCGCTACGGGTTGATGTTGATGGTGAAGGTGGACGTCGTGTTCTTGATGTCCAGGTAGTTGTCGCTCATCTTGAGGTTGTTGAAGGTGACGGACCCGACCGCCGGACCCTGGCCTGCCTCGGGCAACTCGTTGGCCCACAGACCGAAGCCGGACTTGGCGTCGTAGGCGTCACCGCTGCGGTGGGCGCCGGTGATCGTCACGTTCGTGAGGATGGTGTCCTTGATCGGGTTCTGCGGCTGGCCCCCGACGTAGTTGGTCTGGAACATGATCCCGCTGTAGGTCGGGGACACGATGTCCACGTCGCTGACGCGGATGCCCTGGAAGACCTTCGAGGCGGAGAAGAGCCAGATCCCCGGGAAGGTCTGCCCGCCCCAGAAGTGGCCGCCGCAGCGGACGATGGAGATGTTCTGGATGTTGGTCGGGTCGGTCCCGAAGCCGTTCATCGGGTAGCCGAAGTCCAGGGAGCTGATGGTGACTCCGGAGTAGACCAGCGTGTCCGCGATGTAGATGTTGCGGAACGTGTTGGCGTAGCCGCCGTAGACGGCGATGCCCGCGGCGCGCCAGGTCAGCAGGGAGGTCAGGTTCTCGTACAGGTTGTTCTTCTCGTCCGCGCCGCCCGAGTCGATCGCCGAGAACAGGGCGAAGCTGTCGTCGCCTGTGGCGCGGGCCTCGATGTTGTTGAGGTGGTTGTCCGTGCTGCCGTTCGTCATGTTGATGCCGTCGGCGAACGTGTCACGGATACGGGAGTTGGTGATGGTGATGCTGTCGGTGTTGGCGCCCCAGTACAGGCAGACCGTGTGCTCGTTCCAGACGTTGTCGATGGTGATGTTGGCGACGCTGGAGAAGTCGAACACCTTGCCCGGCCCGTCGATGCGGGACGTGTAGTTGCCGAAGAAGGAGAAGCCGGAGAAGGACGACCCGTTCGCCGTGGAGTCCGCCCGGAAGCCGGCGTCCGTGTTCGACTGGCTGGCCGGGGTGCTGAACCGGGTGTACCAGGGTCCGGCGCCGATCACCTTGACGGCCTTGCCGTACACCTGGAACTTGCTGGACGTGGAGTAGTCGCCCGGCGGCAGGTAGACACCCTTGATCGTGCCCGTGGTGTCCATGCGCGCCTTGTCGAGGGCGTTCTGGACGTCCTGCTGGGTGAACCCGGTGGGTGCGGTGTACGCGGCCGGGTCGGGGTTGGCGATGGGTGCGACCTGCTCGGTGTTGACGAAGTCCACCGCGTAGTTGGTGCTGTTGGCCGCGTCCTTCTGCAGCTTGATCTTGGCACCGGCCGGCACGGTGGTGCCGAGCATCATGTTGGCTTCGTCGTATATGTGCCGGGGGCTGCCGTCGCCCGGGCTGTTGCCGGGAGCGGTCTCGCTGCCGTACAGCCAGGCGTACTTCGAGGTGAGGTCGATGGCCTTGAGGAAGGTCCCGTTGACGTAGACGTCGAGGGTGGAGTCGATGCCTCCGCCGCCCGCCGAGTCGGGGATGGAGTAGCGCACGACCAGGGTGTTGGTGCTGGCCCTGGTGGTGAACTCGACCGAGCTTCCGGTGCTGTTGAGAGTGACCGCCTTGCGCCCGGAGGCCTCGCCCGCCACGTCGCCGACGGTCCGGTTCGGGCCGACGACGGCCGCGCCGCCGGCCAGGACGCCGTCCTCGGCCTCGTACATGTCGTACGGCATGTTGGCGCCGCGTCCGACGTACAGGGACTGCGTGCTGGTGTTGTTGGCCTGCTTGACGGAGAGCTCGTTGGCGTCGGCGGCGATGACCGTCTTGACGCTGTACTTGCCGTCGGCCGCGGTCCAGGTGCCGAGGGAGACCGGGCTGGTGGTGCTGCCGGGGTTGATGGTGCCGGTGTACGAACCGGTGAGCGTCTTGACGACGCTGCCGCTCGCGGTGTCGGTGACGGTCAGGGTGATGCCGTGCGCGCCGCTCGCGGTGGCCACGGTGCCCTGGTTCTTGAGGGCCACCGAGAAGGTGACGGTGTTGCCGTTGGCCGGGTTGTTCGGCGTCCAGGCGACGGGGGAGGCGATCAGGTCGGAGCTGTCCACCGGCTTCACCACCAGGGGGGTGGGGCTGGCGTAGCTGTTGTTGGTGTCGTTCTGCTCGATGACGGTGCCGGCCTCGTCGACGGTGGCGCTGAGCGGGTAACTCCCCGCGTCACGCGTGCCGATGTTCGCCGTGACGGTGCTGGAGGCGCCGGCGGCGAGGGCGCCGACCGATGCCGTACCGGCCTTGGTGGTGCCCAGGTAGAAGGTGACCGCGGTGGCGGCGGACGGCAGGTTGCCGATGTTCTTGACGGTGGCGGACAGGGTGACGGCGTCGGTCTCGACCGGTGCCGAGGGCGACACGGACATGCCCGTGACGGTCAGGTCCGGGTTCGGCGCCGGGGTGCCGATCACCTGGAACTCGGCGACCTGGCCGCCGCCCGCGCCGGTGTTGGCCGTGAACTGCAGCCGTACGTCGGCGACCGTGGCCGTGACCGGGATGGTCACGGTGTTGCCGGTGGCCGGGTTGAACGTGTAGTCGGCGGCCGCCTTGAGACTGGTGTAGGCGGTGGCGCTCTGGTCGCGGCCCAGCACCTGGATGGTCTGGGTGCGCGTGCCCCAGGCGCTGTCGGGGTTGAGCTTGAGCACCAGCGAGGTGACGTCCGCGTTGGCGCCGAGCGAGACGGTCAGGGTGTTGGGGTAGCTGCCGCCCGCGCCCTCCCAGTAGGTCGTCACGCTGTTGTCGTTGGCGTTGGTGGCGACGAAGTTCTGGGTGGTGGAGGAGGCGGTGATGGGCTTGCCGACCGCCATGTTCGACCCGTTGCCGCTGGTCGAGCCGTTGCGGGTGACGGTGGCGCTGGCGACGCTGCGGTTGCCGGCGGCGTCCTTGGCCTTGACGTAGTACGAGACGGTCGCCGAGTCGGGCTGGCTGTCGGTGTACGTCAGGGTGCCCCCGGCGACCGTGGTGAGCAGTACGTCGTTGGCGTAGACCTCGTAGCCGGTGACGCCGACGTTGTCGGAGGAGGCGCTCCAGGTCAGCTTGATCTGACCGGAGGCCGGCTGGGTGTACGCGAGGTTGGTGGGCTGGGTCGGCGCCTGGGTGTCGCCACTGGCGCCGGTGCGGGTGACGCTGTTGCTGTTGGCCGACTGGTTGCCGGCGGCGTCCTTGGCCCGTACGTAGTAGGTCACCGTGGCGCTGTCGGGCTGGCTGTCGGTGAAGGTCAGGACGGTGCCGGCGACGCTGGTGCGCAGGGTGCCGTCGGCGTAGACGTCATAGCCGGTGACGCCGACGTTGTCGGTGGCCGCGTTCCAGGTCAGCTTGATCTGGCCGGACGCGGGCTGGGTGTAGGCCAGGCCGGTCGGGGCGCTGGGCGCGGTGACGTCACCGGTGGCGGGGCCGTAGACCTCCAGCTCGGACACCTGCGCGGCGGGCTGCCCGGTGTTGGCGGTGACGTTGATGCGCAGATAGCGCGTGGTCGTGGTGGACAGGGTGATGGTCACCGTGTTGCTCGACGACGGGTCGAAGGCGTAGTCGTGCGACGCCACCAGGTCGGTGAAGGCCGAGCCGTCGGTGCTGCCCCGCACGGACAGCGTCTGCGTCCGGGCTCCCCAGCTCGACGGCAGCTTGAGCACCACCTTGTTCACGCCGACCGAGGCCCCGAGGTCGGCCTGGATCCACTGTGGGAGGGCGTTGTTGCTGCTCTCCCAGTAGCTGTCCTGGTTGCCGTCGTTGGCGTTGCCGGGGGTGTACGGGGAGGTGCTGCTGCTCGCGGTCAGGGTCTTGCCCGAGGCGAGGTTGTCGGTCGCGAAGGTGGCCGCGTAGACCTCGAGCTCCGAGACCTGCGCGGCGGCCCAGCCGGTGTTGGCGGTGATGTTCAGGCGTACGTACCGGGCGCTGGTGGCGCCGAAGTCGATCCTGACCGTGTTGCCGGACCCGGGGGCGAAGTCGTGCGCCGCCGAGCCGGAGATGGTGGAGAAGCTGACGCCGTCAGCGCTGCCCTGGACGGAGAAGGTCTGCGTCCTGGCACCCCAGGCAGCGGGGAGTTTCACCGCGACCTGGCCGATGCTCTGGCTGCTGCCGAGGTCGACCTGGACCCACTGCGGGAAGGAGCTGCCGGAACTCTCCCAGTACGTGTCCTGGTTGCCGTCGGTGACATTGGCGACGCCGTAGCCGCTGTTGGTACTGCTCGCGGTGGCCGATCTGCCGGCCGCGAGGTTGGGGCCGCCGGCGGCTGCCGCCGGCAGGGTCGTCAAGCCGAACAGCACCAGGCCCGCCGCGATCACCCCCGCCAGCAGCCGCAAGATCGAGCGGTTCCTTCGCATGGTCACTCCTGTGCCTCTCGTCCCGGAGTTGTTGGTGCCATGACATAGATCACGTGCGGGGAGTCCCTGATCTCCCGTACGGCCGACGCCACCGAGCAGCGCTCCCACGGAAGTTGCAGCGATCATTCACTTAATTGCGGTATTCGAGCCGATAGTTGCAGAGGGTTTTCCAGGCGTCTACGGTCACGACCGGCCGTTTTGACGGACTGCCGGCTGCCTGGCAACGGAATGCCGTGTTCATGACGTCTACTTGCGGAGAGTCGACAAGTTATTGCGCAAGTTGCTTGAACTCTTGCTGTCGCAGCGCGGGCTGACTACGCTCTGCCGCCCCCACACCTGGTCCCGCCACGGACTACCCACGCGGGACGCGACGCGAGGAGATCCGATGCCCCTCACCCGACGGTCGTTACTCGCCGCGGCAGCGGCAGCACCCGTTCTGGCGGCTGTGCCGCTCACCCCCGGTACGGCGTACGCACGCACCGCCGCTCCCCAGGCCGGCACGCCCGGCGATGTCGTCGGCAAGATCACGGTGGGTTACCAGGGCTGGTTCGCCTGCCCCGGTGACGGCGCCCCGATCAACGGGTGGTGGCACTGGAGCCAGGACTGGTCCAAGGCCCCCTCCCCGTCGAACAAGGCCATCGTCGCCTGGCCCGACATGACCGACTACGCCAAGGGCTACGCGACCGGTTTCGGCAACCTCGGCAGCGGCGCCCCCGCGACCCTCTTCTCCTCCTACGACGACCAGACCGTCGACACCCACTTCACGTGGATGCAGCAGAACGGCTGCGACACAGCCGCCCTCCAGCGCTTCAACCCCAACGGCTCCGAGGGCCCGACCCGGGACGCGATGGCCGCCAAGGTCCGCAGCGCCGCCGAGGCGCACGGTCGGAAGTTCTACGTCATGTACGACGTGAGCGGCTGGTCGGCCATGCAGGCGGAGATCAAGGCCGACTGGACCAGCAAGATGTCCGCCCACACCGCGTCGTCCGCCTACGCCCGGCAGAGCGGCAAGCCGGTGGTGGGCGTGTGGGGCTTCGGCTTCAACGACCCGAACCACCCGTGGAGTCCGGCGGAATGCCTCGACGTGGTGAACTGGTTCAAGGCCCAGGGCTGTTACGTCATGGGCGGCGTGCCCACGTACTGGCGTACCGGCGTGAACGACTCCCGGTCCGGCTACCTCGACGTCTACCACGCCTTCAACATGATCTCGCCCTGGATGGTCGGCAGAATCGGCACCGCCGCGGACTCCGACGCCTTCTACTCCTCCTGTACGGTCCCCGACCAGGCCGACTGCAACGCCCAGGGCATCGACTACCAGCCCTGCGTCCTGCCCGGCGACATCTCGGCCCGCCAGCGGGCCCACGGGGACTTCATGTGGCGGCAGTTCTACAACGTCGTGCGGGCCGGCGCCCAGGGCGTCTACATCTCGATGTTCGACGAGTACAACGAGGGCAACCAGATCGCCAAGACCGCCGCCACCTCCGCTCAGATCCCCGTCAACTCCGGCTTCCTGGCCCTCGACGAGGACGGCACGGCCTGCTCCTCCGACTACTACCTGCGGCTCACGGCCGACGGCGGCAACATGCTCAAGGGCCAGATCGCCCTGACCGCCACCCGCCCCACCCAACCGGTGACCGGCGGCGGCACCGGCCAGCCGCCGAACCTCGCCCTGCACAAGCCGGTGTCGGAGAGCAGCCACACCCAGACGTACGCCTGCGCCAACGCCGTCGACGGAAACAGCGACACCTACTGGGAGAGCGCCAACAACGCCTTCCCGCAATGGATTCAGGTCGACCTCCAGACGGCGGCGACGGTGGCCCGGGTCGTCCTCACCCTGCCTCCGGCGAGCGCCTGGGCCACCAGGACGCAGACCCTCTCCGTCCTGGGCAGCACGGACGGCTCCGCCTTCAGCACGCTCGCCGGGTCCGTCCGCTCCACCTTCGACCCCGCCACCGGCAACACGGCGACCGTGTCGCTGCCATCGGCGACGGTCACGCGGTACGTGCGGCTGGTCTTCACCGCCAACACCGGCTGGCCTGCCGGACAGGTGTCGGAGGTCCAGCTGTACGCGTCGTAAGACGCACCGCCGGGGCGTTATCTGTCGACACGACTTCCCTGTGAGCGCGTCCGCGAGCCTTGACACGGCATTAGTGTCGACACTAGGAAGGAGGTGGAGGGTCGCTACCGCGGCCCGGTGGCACTCCGACGAGGAGAACGACGTGGCTGCTTCCCTTCCCGATCCCGTACGTCCCGGCCAGGCGGGCCGGCTGTCCGGCAAGGTCGCTCTCGTCACGGGCGCCGGCGCCGGTATCGGGCAGGGGTGCGCGCTGCTGTTCGCCGCGCAGGGCGCTGCCGTGGTCGGCTGCGACATCGACTCGGCAGCCGCCGAGCGCACCGAGAAGGAGGCCCGGGGACGCGGGCTCGACGTACGGATGGTTCATCCGTGCGACATGACGGATCCGGCCGAGGTGCAGCGCTTCGTGGCCGAGGCGGTGGCGCTGCACGGCCGGATCGACATCCTGGTGACCGCCGGCGCCATCCCGCCGCACATGGCGTCAGCGGCCGAGATGGACTTCGAGGAGCAGTGGACGCCGACCATCCGCGGTGAAGTGGACGTGGCCTTTCTGCCCTGCCAGGCCGCCTGGCCGCACCTCGAGGCCTCCGGCGGCGGCTCGATCATCAACTTCGCCTCGGTGAACGCCTTCCGGGGCAGTTCCACCTTCGGGATGATCGCCCACTGCGCCGGGAAGTCCGCCGTTCTCGGGCTGACCCGCCAGCTCGCGGTCGAGGGCGGACCGCTCGGGATCCGGGCCAACACCATCTCTCCCGGCATGGTGCGCACCCCGGCCACCGAATCCGCCGGGGCACACGAGGGCGGTACGCGAGACGCCCTGCTGGCCCGCATCCCGCTGGGGCGGGTCGGAACGCCCGAGGACATCGCCTGGTGTGCCGTCTACCTGGCTTCCGACGAGGCGGCGTGGGTGACCGGCGCCAACTTCCCTGTCGACGGCGGGGTGATGGCCAAGTAGCCAGGCCAAGTAGCCAGGCCGAGTAGCCACGTGGCGGGGTCACGAGACCGCGCGGCGCTTCCGGGGGCTCTTGCCGGTGGCGGCCGCCTCCGGTTCCAACTGCTCCTCGACGGCCCGCAGCGCCCGTACGGTCGCGCCCGCGATCAGCGCCGAGGCAAGCTCCGCGTCGCGCTCCTCGCAGGCCTGGATCAGCCGCTCCTGGTCGTCGACGCTGTAGGCGAGGCGGCCGGGCCGGGTCAGGCTGAGGTGGCGCAGCATCAGGGTGCGCAGGGCGAGCGAGTCGAGGATCTGCTTGAGGGTCGTATTGCGGACGATCTCGGTCATCCGCTCCTGGAGATGCACATGGCTCCAGAAGTACGTGTCCACGTCCCCGGCGTCGGCCAGTTTCCGCATCCGTACGACCTGGGATCGCAGGTCGGCCATCTCCTCGTCGCTGGCGCGCTCGACGAGGAGCGCGGCGAGCATGGCCAGCAGCTGGCGCCGCACCTGGTAGATGTCGCGGATGTCCTGGAGGGAGGGTGCGGCGACGCGCGGGCGGCGGCGGGCCTTCATCTCGACCAGGCCCTCCTGCTCCAGCAGCATCAGGGCCTCGCGTACGGGCGTCCGGCTGGTGTTGAACTGGTGGGAAAGGTCGACGCTGTTGAGGTCCTGGCCGGGCTGCAGTCGGCCCTCGATGATTCCGGCGCCGACCCATTCGGCGATCTGCGCGACCAGCGGCTCACGCCGGTCGCGCAGGCGCAACAGCCGTTCCAGCACGAGGTGCGTGTCGTGATCGGTCATGCGGCGGTTCTCCATGTCTGGTCGGCGTTCACAGCCACGTCATCACTGTCGACACTATCGCAATGATTCTGCGCTATGCGCAGCGTTCTCGACTCAGGTGTCGACAGGCAGTAATCAGGACATTCAGGAAACGAGGAGAAGCAATGAGCGGAGAGCGCATGATATCCGGACCCGGTCAGGGGACGGCGGGGCCGAGTCGGCGGGCCGTCGTCACCGGCGGCACGGCCCTGGCCGCACTCGCGGTCGCCGGGGCGGGCGCCGGGCAGGCCTCGGCTGCCGGGGCCGATGCCACGGGGGCGGGGGCGGTCGCGCCCTGGGAGCCGGTCCCCGTGCCGGCGCAGGTGCCGGTGACCGAGCACCAGGTCCCGGTGTCCGGGGGCGGGAGCCTGTGGTGCTGGGACACCGGAGGCAGCGGGGAGGCCGTCGTGCTGCTGCATCCCGGTTCCGGGAGCGGCGAGAGCTGGCCGTACCAGCAGCCGGTGCTGGCCCGCGCGGGGTACCGGGTGATCGGCTACTCGCGGCGCGGGGCGTACGGCTCGGTGGCCGGGACCAAGGCCGAGGCGGACACCGTCTCCGGCGACCTGCACACCCTGGCCGACTCTCTCGGCCTGGACCGCTTCCACCTGTCGGGATCGGCGGCGGGCGGCCCGGTGGCCGTGGACTACGCCCTGTCCCACGCGGACCGGCTGCGCAGCCTCACCGTCTCCGGCAGCGTCGTCGGCATCACCGACGCGGAGTACCAGAAGCTGACCGCCGCGCTCCGGCCCGACCCGTTCGGCGACATGCCGGTCGACTTCCAGGAGCTGGGCCCCTCCTACCGCGCCGGAGACCCGGACGGGGTCGCGGCCTGGCTGGCGATCCACGAACGGGCCAGAACAGCCGACGCGTTCGCCCAGCCGACGGCGAACACCATCACCTGGGCGGCCCTCGGGACGATCGCCCTGCCGGTCCAACTCGTCACCGGCGACGCCGACCTCTACAGCCCGCCCTCCGTGATGCGCCTCAACGCCGAGCACCTCCAGGACGGCGAGACCCACATCATCCGCGAGGCGGGCCACAACCCGCACTGGGAGCAGCCTGACGCCTGGAACCGCGTGCTGCTGCACTTCCTGAACAGGCACCGCCTGCACCGCCATTGACGTGCAGTCAGCGCGCCCTCTCAGACGTCCAGGGCGACCAGGAAGCGGGAGACCATGTTGTACGCGGCGACGGTGGCCGTGAGCTCCACCAGCTCCGCCTCCGTGAAGTCGGCGCGCAGGGCCTCGAAGACCTCGTCCGGGACCTGGATGTCACGGGTCATGGCGTCCGTGTACGCGACGACCCGGCGCCGGCGCGGGTCGAGGGCCGTACTCCGAGCGGCGTCCTCGCAGCGGAGTGCGGCCAGTTGGGGGTCGCCGAGCCCGGCCGCGCGGGCCTCGGGTTCGTGGGCGGCCCATTCGTAGTCGGCGCGGTTGAGCACGGCGATGCGCAGGACGACCAGCTCCCGGATCGCCGGGGGCAGGGCGATGCGTTGCCGGATCGCCCCGAGCAGGCTGTTCCAGCCGTCGGCGAGCTGCGGGCTGTGCAGGAGCATCCGGTCCAGGGGCCGCAGCGCGCCGCCGCGTCGCTCACGGATGCGGTCGGCGATGTCGCCGCTGCCGTCGGTGCCCGGCAGTCGTGCCACGGGATGTCCTTTCACAGGGGACGGGGAAGCTGGTCGAGCAGCCGCATCGCCTCGGGCCGCTCGACGGTGCCCGTCTCGACGGTGTCGCCGAAGACCATGACGGGTGCGTCGTCGGCGCCGCTGAAGACGGGCCAGTGGGGGGTGGTCCCGCCGTTCGGGTCGCCCGAGACCACGAAGCGGGACCAGGCGTCCGCCATGGTGGTGGCCAGCTCCCGGTCGGTGTCCTGCCATGGCCAGGGCCGCTGGTCCAGGTTGTCCAGTACGTAGGGCAGTTCGGCGGTGTGGTGGACGCCGTAGCCCGGTAGGCCGTCGGGCGGGGCGGCCAGGTCGAGGCCCGGCGGGAGCGGGGGCGTACGGGCGAAGCGGTACATCCAGGTGGCCGCGCCCGTCGTCGTGCGGTGGGTCCGGGCCCAGCGCCACACGGGGTGGACGAAGCGGCTCTCCCCGGTGAACCGGCGGGCGGAGTGGCGGGCCAGGTCGGCGTCGCCGGCCGGGTAGAGGGCGTCGAAGCCGGGGCCGGCGGGTAGGTTCCGTACGCCGTCCGCGCGGGCGTAGACCGAGCCCTCGTCGAGGTTGCTGCCGACCAGCAGCGGGACGGGGTACTGGCGGCCGGAGTCGAAGACGTTGTCGGTGGCCTCGGTCAGGACGCGGCCGTCGGTGACGGGACCGAAGTGGCCCTTCAGGACCAGCTCGACACCGGAGACCCGGCGCAGCCCGGCGAGGTCCCGGCCGCCGAACTCGCCCGCCCAGCCCAGGCCTTGCTTCTGGGCCCCGGCCTGGTCGGGCAGCCGTCCCTCGGCGCGGCCGATGCCGGAAGCGCTCTGGCCGATGGCGGCGCGGAACAGCGGCCGGGCCTCCTGCGACGCCATGAGGTGGCAGATGTGGGCGGCCCCGGCGGAGTTGCCCGCGATCGTGACCCGTGCAGGGTCGCCGCCGAAGGCCGCGATGTTCTCCTGCACCCAGGTGAGGGCGGCCACGATGTCGAGGAGGCCGTAGTTGCCGGAGGCGCCGAGCCGGTTCTCGCCGGCCAGTTCGGGGTGGGCGAGGAAACCGAGGGCGCCGAGCCGGTGGTTGAGGGTGACGACGACCAGGCCCCGGGCGGCCATGGAGCGGCCGTCGTGGATGCTCTGCGAGCCGTGTCCGTAGCGGTTGCCGCCGCCGTGGATCCAGACCATGACCGGCAGCCCGGCCGACGGGGACGGCTCCGGCGTCCAGACGTTGAGATAGAGGCAGTCCTCGCTCATCACCAGGGCCCGCCGGTCGGCGAAGTTGGCGTGGTACATGATCGAGTCGCTCGGTGGCTGCGGCTGCAACGGCGCCGGAGAGAAGTCGGTCGCCCGGCGCTCGCCGTCCCAGGCGGCCGCTCGCCGGGGCGGCCGCCAGCGCAGCTCGCCGACCGGTGGCGCGGCGAAGGGGATCCCCCGGAAGACGGCCACCGTACGGTCCCACGCGCCGAGCAGACGGCCCGCAGCAGTGCTGGCCCGCGCCGGTGCGGCCGTCATGCCGGCGCCTTGTGGAAGCGGCCGTCCTTCATGATGGCCAGCAGCCGGTCGCGGTCCTGGAGGATACGGATGTCGTCGAGCGGGTCGCCGTCGACGAGGACGAGGTCGGCGAGGTAGCCGGGGCGGATCAGGCCGAGTTCGTCGCCCATGCCCATGATCTGGCCGCCGTACCGGGTGGCGGCGCGCAGCGCCTCGGTGGGCGTGAAGCCGAACCAGTCGACGAAGAGTTCCAGGTCGCGGGTGTTGCGGCCGACCGGGTTCCAGGGGAAGCCGTAGTCGCCGCCGGGGACGACGCGGATGCCGCGCCGGACCAGTTCGGGGACGACCTCGCGGACCGCTTTCGCCGTGACCTCGACCTCCATGCCGGGCTCGGGCTCGCTGTCGGCCTCGTGGAGGTTGGCATAGATGATGCCGGGGGTCGGGGCGACGAAGAGCCGGTCGCGCGCCTCGGTCAGCAGGTCGAGGGCTTCCTCGTCGGCGAAGGTGCAGTGGTAGACGGCCCGGATGCCGTGCCGTACCGCCATCTTGATCGACTCGGCGGCATGGGCGTGGGCCGTCAGCCAGACGCCGTGCTCGCGCGCGGTCGCGGAGGCGGCGGCGACCTCCTCGTCGGTGAACTGCACGATGCGCGAGGTGCCCGCGACCACCGCGCTCTCCCCGGACAGCGACAGCTTGACGATGTCGACACCCAACCCCGCCATCTCGCCGACGAATCGGCTCACCGACTCAGGGTCCGACGCCCGGCCGTCGATGCCGGGGAAGTCGTAGACCCCCGGCTCGACCATGCCCGCGCTGCCCTCCCAGGAGGCGGCCTTCAGACGGGGCCCGGGCATCCATCCCTCGGCGAAGGCCTTGCGGGCGGCGGTCTCGGTACGGGGCAGCCGGTTGCCGCCGGAGTAGGCGCTGGTGATGCCGTGGTCGAGCAGGACGCGGCCGGCGTGCGCCACGAGGAGTGCCTTCTCCTCGGCGGGCTCGTCGCGGCGGGGCGAGCGGTGCTCGACGGTGGAGCCGAAGCCGAGGTGCGCGTGGGCGTCGACCAGGCCGGGGATGAGGGTGCCGCCGCGTCCGTCGACCACCCGGGCCCCGGCCCGCAGGTCGGCCGGGATCCGGTCGGCGACGGCGGAGGCGGAGGCGGCGGCGACGGCGGTGATGCGGTTGCCCGTGACGAGGACTTCCGCGGGGAAGGGGTCGCTGCCGGTGCCGTCGAAGACCCGTACGTCCGCGTAGAGAACGGCGTTGCTGGTGCTGTCGGACATCTACTCTCCCTTCGCGCGGAACCGGTGCCGCATCTCGCCGAGGCCGCCGATCCTGCTGACCAGGGTGTCATCAGGGGTGAGGAAGCGCTGCGGCACCCGGCGGTTGCCGACGCCGGCGGGCGTGCCGGTGAAGATCAGGTCGCCGGGCCGGAGCGGGCAGAACGCGCTGAGGTGGGCGACCAGCTTCGGCACCGGGAAGATCATGTTGGCGGTGCGGTCGTGCTGCACCACCTCCCCGTTCAGCTCGCAGGTCAGCTCCAGGTCGTCACGGTCGGGCAGCTCGTCGGTGCTGACCAGCGCGGGTCCGACCGGACCGAAGCCCGGGAAGGACTTGCCCAGCGAGAACTGCGCCGGGCGGCCCGCCAGCTGGGAGATCCGCTCGGACAGGTCCTGCCCCACGGTCACCGCGACGACCGGGTCCCAGCCCTTCTCCTCCGGCACCCGGTACGCGTCGCGGCCGATGACGGCGACCATCTCCAGCTCCCAGTCGACATGGCCGGGCGGCAGCTCGACGGTCGCGTACGGCCCGGTCAGGCAGCTGGGAAACTTGGTGAACACCAGCGGCTCGGCCGGCTCCTCGTACCCCGCCTCGGCCGTGTGCGGGCGGTAGTTCAGCGCCACCGCGAACACCTGGCGCGGCTCCGGCACCGGGGCCCGCAGCTGCGACTCCTCGTACGGCACCGCCAGCGCCGGGTCCACGCCGGCGGACCAGTCGCGCAGCTCGTCCCACTGCCCGAACAGTGCCCCGGGGTCGGGCGGGAAGCGGCCGCCGCTCGCCGACGCGATGTCGATGGCGCCGTCGGCGGTCAGAAGGGCCGGGCGACCCGAGAGATTGATGATCCGCATCGCGTCACACCCACTGCTCGGCGGGCGGCGCCGGGGTGCCGTACGCGTCCTGCCAGGAGACCACGCGGTTGCGCAGGATCCCCAGGCCCTCGATCTCGGCCTCGATGACATCGCCGGGCTTCAGGTAGTTCGCGAACGGGTCCTCGGTGCTCGCCGCGACGCCCGCGATGGTGCCGGTGGTGATGATGTCGCCGGCGCTGTAGACCTGCGGCGAGTGGTAGGCCACCAGCTGCGGTATCGACACCGACATCCGCGAGGTGTTGGACTTCTGGCGTACGTCGCCGTTGACCCGGAGCTCCATGTCCAGGTTGTGCGGGTCGCCGATCTCGTCGGCGGTGACGATGTAGGGGCCGATGGGGCAGAAGGTGTCGATGCCCTTGGAGAAGGAGAAGACGCCGGACTCCATCTCCTTGCGCTGGATGTCGCGCGCGGTGATGTCGTTGAAGACCAGGTAGCCGGCGATGTGCTCGACGGCCTGCTCGGCGGTGAAGAACTTGCCCGGCTTGCCGATGATGACGGCCAGTTCGAGTTCGTAGTCGAGCTCCCGGGTCAGGTTCTCCGGGTAGACGATCGCGTCCTCGGGGCCGATGATCGCGTCGACGTTCTGGAAGAAGACGATGCCCTTGTTGACCGGGTGCGACCAGTCGACGCGGACCAGGTCCTCGTGGTGTTCACGGAAGTTGCCGGCCGTGTGGAAGAACTTCTTGGGCACGATGGGCGCCCGCAACCGGACCTCGGCGAGCGGGAAGGCCCGGCCGGTCTCGCCGACCTGTCCGCCCCGCTCGAAGAAGGCACGGGTGGACGGGACCTCGAGTTCGACGACGGTGTCGCCGTCGATGCGCCCCACGAGCCCCTCGTTGAACGTGACCAGCTTCATCAGACCTCCTGTTAACTGTCGACACTCAGCCTGCACCGGGCCCCGATCTGCGTCAAGACCTGGTCCAAGTGTGGACACCTTGCGTCGTGGTCGATTACCGTCCAGGTCATGAAGACGACGTGGGATTTCCAGGGGACGCGGGCGCTGGTCGCGGGCGCCGGAGGCATCGGAGCGGCGGTCACGGCGGCGCTGGCCGATGCCGGAGGACAGGTGGTCGTCCTCGACATCGACGAGGAGCAGCTCGCCAAGCTCGCTCGCAGCCCGGGCGTATCCGGCATCGCCGCCGACCTCACCTCCGCCGACGCCTGCCGTGCCGCCGTCACCGACGCGGCCGGACTCCTCGGCGGACTCGACGTCTTCGTGCACGCGGTCGGCACCAACGACCGCAGGCCGGTGCTCGACATCACCGACGAGGTCTGGGAGCGGATCGTCGCGATCAACCTCAACAGCGCCTTCTGGCTCGGCCAGGCCGCCGGCGCGGTCATGGTGCCGAGCGGCTACGGCCGCATCGTCTATCTGTCCTCCGTCTCCGGGCTCCTCGCGCACAAGGACCACTCGCCGTACGCCGCCACCAAGGGCGGCATCAACCAGCTGATGCGCGTGATGGCCCGCGAATGGGCGCCCTCCGGTGTCACCGTCAACGCCGTCGCCCCCGGCTACACCGAGACCGACCTCACCCGCGCATACCTCGCCCGGCCCGGCATGCGTGCCTCCATGGAGGCGCTGGTGCCGGCCGGCCGGCTCGGCCGACCCGAGGACCTGGTCGGCCCCACCCTGTTCCTCGCGTCGGAGGAGGCCGCCTTTGTCACCGGCCATGTGCTGTACGCCGACGGCGGCCGGACCCTCGTATGACCCCTCCCGCACTCCCGCACTCCCGATCGGAGACGCCATGACCGCCCCCTTCCCCCAGCGCTTCACCGGCAAGACCGTCCTCGTCACCGGCGCCGGCACCGGCTTCGGCGCCGAGATCGCGGTGCGCGCCGCCCAGGAGGGCGCCGACGTCGCCATCCACTACCGCAGTTCGCGCGAGGGCGCGGACGCCACCGCCGAGCGGGTCACCGCCCTGGGCCGCAAGGCCTTCGTCGTCCAGGCCGACATCGCCGAGCACGCCCAGATCCAGCGGATGGCCGAGGAGGTGTGGTCGTACTTCGGCCGCCTGGACGTGGCCGTCAACAATGTCGGCGACGTGGCCCGCGAGCAGATGTCCTGGCGGGACATCACCGAGGAGTCCATCGACCACGTCCTCGCCGTCGACATCAAGGGCACCCTGTTCTGCACCCACGAGTTCGGCGCCCGCATGCTGGAGCAGGGCGGCGGCGCGATCGTCAACGTCGGCTCCACGGTGGTCGTACGCGGCAGCGCCCGCGCCCCCCAGTACGCCGCGGCCAAGTACGGCATCATCGGCCTGACCAAGTCCTACGCCCAGGCCTTCGCGCCGGTCGTACGGGTCAATGTCTTCGCCCCCGGCTTCATCGAGACGCAGGCCACCCTCGGCCGCGAGGACTGGAAGAACGGCCGCGGCGAGCAGCTGCGCAAGGCCACCCCGATGGGCCGTATCCCGGGCCCCGAGGAGCTTGCCGGGCCGGCGCTGTTCCTCGCCACGGAGGACGCGAACCACATCACCGGCGGCTTCCTGATCGCCGACGGCGGCTACAACATGGTCGGCGCGTAACGCCGCGCGGAGCATGGACGTCGGCCCCCGGGGACGGGATCCCCGGGGGCCGACGTTGTGCGGCTGACGCCGCGTCGCGGGGCTCCGCCCCCGCACCCCGCTCCTCAAACTCCGGAGCGGCTGATGTTCACCCCACCGTCAGCGTGAGCGCCCCGGTGTAGCTGGTGCCCGGGGTGATGGCGGTGGCGGTTCCGTCGACCGTGAGGGACACCGTCTTCCCCGACGGGGCGGTGACCGTCGCGTCGGAGCCGATGGACAGCGCGCTGAGGTACGAGGTGCCGGTCACCGTCCACTCGGCGCCGTTCTTCAGGCCGACGATGACGCCGTTGTTGACCACCGCCTGGGCGGTGTTGGTGACCTCGCCGATCTGCAGGTACTCCGCCTTGGTGATGGTGGAGACACTGTGCTTCGACGCGCTCGCTGAGATGACGCCCTCGATGCCGGCGCCGTCGAAGGTGAGCACCAGGTTCATGCCCTGGAGGCCCGCGTTGCCGCCGCCCCAGACCGAGTTGTAGAAGTCGCCCTTCAGCGGGATGTCCGTGAAGGTGGCGGTCGCGTCACCGCTCTGAGCGGTGGTGACGTTCCAGCTGGACGACTTCGCGGGGGTCCCGGTGGGCTCGGTGTACGTCCCGATGGTCTCGGTCTTCCACGGCTTCCCCGTCACCGCGATGCTGCTGGGGCGGTCGGTGTCCATCAGCTGGAAGAGGACCCCGTTCCCGGCGTGGATCCGGGCACCCTGGGAGCCGTCCACGGTGACGGACGCCGCCGAGGCCTTCGAGAGGAAGGTGGTCTTGCGGGTACTGACCCGGGTCCCGCCGTCGATGGTCACGGCTGCGGCGCCGTACCACATGAAGCCGAACCGCCCGGAGTTGAGGTCACACGGCTGTTCGTGGAGGCGGGCCAGCTCCCTGCCGGTGAGCCCCAGCTCCAGCCCGTCGTTCAGCTCGGCGACCGCCGCCGGGGTGCTGTCGCCGTAGTGGGCGCTCCCGCTCCAGGCGATCAGGACGTAGTCCCCGACGTCGTAGCTGGAGCCGAGGATGTGCTCGGTCACATTGCCGATGGCGTACGACCCGTAGCCGACCCCTCCGGTGTTGGCGATCGCGCTGTTGATGACGGTCAGCGTGCAGTTGCTGCCGCCGTCGACGGACAGCGCACCCCAGTTCTCGGACGAGACGCGGGAGTTGATGTAGGCGGCCCTGGTGTTGGCCCCCAGCAGGTTGGTGGCCCGGACGTTGCCCTTCAGGCTCAGCATCCAGGGCACGTCCATCATGTACCGGGTGTCGCCGGTCGGGACGTACTCCGCGGGCAGCACGCCGTCCGCCGCGTGGATCCGGGAGTTCTTGACGATCACGTTGGCGGTGGCGTCGGCGATCACGGCGGTGCGGACCGCGCCCTTGTTGTCGATGGTGGCGCCGTCCACGACGAGGGTGGTGCCCGCGCCGGTGCCGACGACGGCGGCGCCGTAACCGACGAAGTCGCAGCGGCCGTTGCCGGTGAAGGCGATCCTGGGGTCGGTGAGGGTGTAGCTGCCGCCGCCCGTGACGTAGACGCCGTTGAAGGCCTCACCGGTCGAGGCGAGCCGGATGTCCTTCGCGTATGTGGTGGTGGCCTTGCCGCCGATCACGTCCGAGACGACGGACTTCGCCGGGTCGACGCCGTCGGCGTCCACGTAGACGGCCTGGCGGAAGGGGAAGGTGAGGTCGCTGAACGGGACCTCGTTCGACCCGGCCACGGTGATCACGACGTTGCCCCGGTAGGTGCCGGCGGCGATCGTGGTAGCGGCCCCTCCGTAGCCGTCGGTGAGTGCGGCCAGGGTGCTGCCGGTCTCCACCCCGTTGACGGTGACGGTGAGGCTGTAGCCGTCGGGGGCGGCTATGGCCCCGCCCTCCTCGATGGTGAGGACGGCGGCCTTGGTGGTCTCGCTGATCTCCAGGGTCTCCCCGGCCGCCACCGTGATCTTCTTGCCGGTCGCGGCCTGCGCGACGGTGGGGACGGCCAGGGCCGGGGCCATTGCGGCGGCGACCGCCACCAGCAGGGCGCGGGGCCGCGCCCTGAACGTGAACTCTCGTTCCGTCAGGAGCGAGCCGGTCGTGCGGTCTGTCCGGTTTTCCACCGTGAACTCCCTTGTTTTCCAGTGGATCTGCTCATGGCTACGCCGGCCCTGGGCCCGACACATGTCAGGGCCGGGCTCAGGACCGGGGGTCTGTGGGGTTACGCGCGGTCGATCAGCTCGATGAGATTCCCGTACGGGTCCGCCACGAAGGCCATCCGCGCGCCCGCCCTCGGGGCCGCCTGCGGAGCCATCCGTACGGTCGCGCCCGCGGCGATCAGCCGTGCGAACTCGGCGTCGACCTCGTCGGCCGAGTCGACGCACAGGCAGATGTGCCCGAAGCCCAGGGTGCCGGCCGCCTCCAGAGCGCTGCCGGCGGCCAGGCCCGGCAGCGCGCTCGGGCGGTGCATCAACTCGATGCGGTAGCCGCTCTCGTGCAGCAGCATCACCCCGCGCAGATCGGTGCCCGGGATCGCGAACACCGGGGCCGCCGTGAGCTGCAGGGCTTCGCAGTACCAGGCGATCGCGGCCTCCAGGTCCGGCACCGAGATCCCCACGTGGTCGAAACGCACCACGGTCACACCACCGCCTGCTGCGGCTTGTCGGGCGTCTTCCCGCCACGGATCTGGGTGAGGACCCGGGTGCGCAGCTCCGCGAAGCGCGGGTCGGCGCGGGTGCCGATCTGGTCGCGGTCAGCGCCGAGGTCCACGGTGAGGTTGTCGACGACCGTCGTCGGCCTGCCGCCCAGGACGACCACGCGGTCGCCCAGATAGACCGCCTCGTCGATGTCGTGGGTGACGACGATGACGGTGATGCCCAGCTTCCGGCGCAGGGACAGGGTCAGGTCCTCCAGATCGAAGCGGGACTGGGCGTCCACCGATCCGAAGGGCTCGTCCATGAGGAGTACGGGCGCCTCGTAGGCGAGGCCGCGCGCGATGGCGACCCGCTGCTGCATGCCGCCCGACAGCTGCCACGGGTACTTGTCGCCCACGTCGGACAGCCCGACGGCGGCCAGGCACTCCTCGGCCCGCTGCTTGCGCACGGCCCGCTTCACGCCCATGCCTTCCAGGGGGAAGGCGACGTTGTCCCAGACCCTCAGCCACGGCATGAGCGAGCCGCGGTAGTCCTGGAAGACCACGGCGATGTCCCCGACGGGTTTGGTGAGCGGCTCGTCCCCGTAACGGATCGTGCCCGAGGTGGGGCGGGTGAGTCCGGACAGGCAGCGCAGCAGGGTGGTCTTGCCCGCGCCGGACGGGCCCACGACGCAGACGAACTCGCCCGGGTCGACCCGCAGGGACAGCCCGTCGATGACCCGGTGCTCGTCCGGACCACGGCCGAAGGACTTGCGGACGTCCTCGACGACCAGGCTGGATCCGCGTTTCATGAGCTGACCTCGTTCCGGGAGTTGTGGTACCAGCCGAGAAGTACGTGTTCGGCCGCCAGGAGAAGCACGCTCAGGACGTAGCCGAGGATGCCGATCATGATGGTGCCGGCCCAGGTGTCCTGGACCTGGAAGCTCGATCCGCTCTGCAGGATGAAGTTGCCGAGGCCGACGGGGGATCCGTAGATCTCGCTGACCACCATGAGGACCACGGCGACCGACAGGGCGATCCGGATGCCCGCGAAGATCTGCGGCAGGGCGCCCGGCAGCACGACCTTCAGCATGCGCAGCCGCCACGGGATGCGGAAACTGTGCGCGGTCTCGTGCACGGCCGGATTGATGCCGCTCACGCCGCTGACGGTGTTGAGCAGGATCGGCCACAGCGACCCGAAGGCGATCAGGAAGACCTTCGGCCCCGATCCGATGCCCAGGGTCAGGATGATGACGGGGACGAAGGCCACCGTCGGGGTCGCCCGGGCGAAGTCGAGCAGCGGCGCGGTGGCCTGCCGCAGCAGCTTGACCTCGCCGATCACCAGGCCGGCCCCGACCCCGACTCCGGTTGCGATCGCCAGCCCGAGCACGATGTTGCGCAGCGAGAACAACAGGTCGCCGACCAGGCCGCCTTGGGTCAGCTCGGTCCACAGGGTGGCGAGCACCTGGGACAGCGGCGGGAAGTAGAAGCTGGTGCTGCCCGCGGTCGCCACGAGCAGGACGGCGAACACCAGGACCGGCAGCCACAGCTGCTTGAGCAGGGACTTCCACCACACGGTTACTCTCCCCCTCTCAGTCCGTGTGCGCCGGCGGGCGCCAGCGCAGCAGCCGGGATTCGGCGATCTGTGACAGCAGGTTGATCGCATAGCCGATCAGCCCGGCGGTGAGGATGTACGCGTACGCCTCCGCCGACGCGCCGCCCTGCTGGGCCTGTACGACCATGTGGCCGATCCCGGGGAGCGTGGTGAGCACCTCGACACCGATCGCCACCAGCACGGAGGTCGTCGCGGCCAGCCGCAGCCCGGTCATGATCGACGGGGTGGCGCTGGGCAGGATCACCCTGCGGAACCGCAGCAGCCGCGGGACGCGGTAACTCGCGGCCGTCTCCTGGATCATGGGCGTCACAGCCCTGGCCCCGTACTGGGCCTGCAGGAAGACCGGGAACACGCAGGCGATGAAGACGACCGTGGCCTTCATCGACGGCGTCGAGCCGAGCACCAGCAGGAAGACCGGCAGCAGCGCGATGACCGGGAACGACCGGAGGATGTCCACCAGCAGCCGGGACGACTGCTCGGCGGCGGCATACGTACCGGTGACCAGGCCCAGCGGGACGCCGATCACGGCGGCCACGGCGAAGCCGGTCACCGCCCCGCGCAGGGTGTCGCTCACCGCCTGCCAGTACTCCCCGCTCGCCGCGAGGTCCGGGAACTTCGCGAACACGGCCCCCGGGCCCGGCAGCGCGGTGGCGCTCACCAGCCCGGCCATGCCGACCAGCGCCCAGACCGCGAGCACCACCAGCACCGCGGAGACCTGGAGCAGGAGGATCTTGCCGCGGCCCTGGCCGTCGGCCTTCGCGCGCCTGGCCGGCGCGAGGACCGAGGCGAGGGCGCGGTCGGTTGAGGTGGCCATGGTTGTGCCGCCTCAGCTGCCGGACGTAACGGTGGGCGCCTGGTCCCAGTAAAGGGCGCTGTCCTTGGGGGCGCTGGTCAGCAGTCCGAACTCCCCCATCTTGGTGATGACGGTCCGCATGACCGTGGTGTTGGTGTTCTTGTCGAGACGGGCCGGGGTCGACGACTCGATGAAGGCGGCGGGCAGCTGCGTGTACTTCTTGTCGATCGCCCGGATCGCGTCGGGGTGGGCGTTGGCGTAGGTGATGGCCTTGGCGACGGCGTCGATGAACTTCTTCGCCGTGGCGGCGTTCGCCGACAGGTACTTCTGGCTTGCGAAGAGAAGTCCCTGGGTGATGCCCGGCAGATCGTTCATGCCGTTGCCGACGGACCGCAGCCCGGCGGCCTTTCCGGCCGCGTAGAAGGTGCCGAAGGAGAAGACGGCGTCGGTCTTGCCGCTGCTCGCCGCGTCGTTGAGCGAAGTGGTCGGCAGGGCGACGAACTTGACCTTGCTCGGGTCACCGCCGTCCTTCTGCACCAGGTACTCGGTGATGAACTGGATGGTGCCGCCCAGGGCCGCCAGGCCCACGGTCTTGCCCTCCAGGTCGGAGAAGGTCTTGATGGAGCTGCTCTTCTTCACCAGCAGGCCGTCGCTGGGGTCCCCGCCCGCCACCGCGGACTGCAGGCCCGTGACGATGCGGATCGGCATCTTCTGGGCCGCGCCCTTGAGGAAGCCCGAGCTGTCGGTCATCGCGAACTGGGCCTCGCCGTTGAGGATCGACGGGGCGTTCTGCGAGGTGTCCTGCGCGCCGGCCTTGATGGTGACAGCCAGGCCGGCCTTCTTGAAGTAGCCCTGCTGCTGGGCTATGTAGAGCGACTCGAAGATGGCGCCGTTCGAGCGCAGGACGGTGACCGGGACCAGCCCGTCCTTGTTGGCCTTGACCGTGGAGCTGCTGCCCGCGCTCCCGCCGCACGCGGCGAGCGGGGCGGCGAGGGCCAGCACCACGAGGGCGACGGTGAGTCGGCCCCGCGGGGTTCTCGAAGAGCGCTTCAGCATGAGGGTGTGCTCCTTTGCACGGAATGCGTGGCGACGGCATAGGCGGTGGTGGACTCGTGCGGGGCCATGTAGGTCCGGAAGAGCCCGTCGGGGTCGTAGGCGGCCCGTAGCTTCTCGAGGCGCTCGGCGTTGTCCGCGCTGAGCCCGAGGTCGAACCGGTCGGCGAGGTTGTTGTCGGAGAACTGCAGTCCCTTGGAAAGGTGTTGTACGGAGCCGAGCGAGCCGTGCACCCAGCTCTCGTACTCCAGGTCCCGGGCGGGGTCGGCCCAGCCGGCGTTGGGGGACAGGTAGGCCTTGGCCTGGGCGGACCAGCAGGCGTCGGCCCGCGGCGGGTAGTGGCCCCAGAGCATCCACAGCACGAAGCTCGCGCCGTCGGGGATCGTGTCGAAAACGGGGCGCGCGGCGGTGAGGATCTCCTCGGCCGGGCCGTCCGCCCAGATGCCGTCCACGGCCCAGCGCAGGCCCGCCGGGTTGAGGCGGTCGGCGATCTCGTACAACTCGCCCATGGTCGTCTCCTCGTTGACCACTGCCCGCACCGCCCGGTCGCGGAAGGGCGCGGCCTCCAGCGGGGTCAGGAGGTCCTCGCCGGTCTCCGGGGTGCAGAAGGCGGTGGCGGTGAGGGAGACGGTCGGCTCCGCCAGGCCCGGCGTGCTGTGTTTTCCCGGGGGCAAGCCCCCGGACCCCCGCCCGACTTTGGCGGAGAACTCGACGGCGGGGGAGAGGGTCTCGAGCGTGTCGTACGCCCAGGCCAGCACCTCGTCGCGGAGCTCGAGCGGGTAGCTGTGGACGGTCCGCAGGATCTTGCTGGGGCGGGGGTGGACGTCGAGGTGGAAGCGGGTGACCACGCCGAAGAAGCCGGGGCCGCTGCCACGGGCCGCCCAGAGGAGGTCGGGGTGCGAGGTGTCGGTGGCGTGCACCAGCGTGCCGTCGGCGAGTACGACGTCGATGGCACGGATGCTCAGGCAGGCCGGGCCGAGGTGGCGGGAGTTCCAGCCGTAGCCGCCGCCGAGGATGAAACCGCCGATGCCGACGGTGGGCGCGTGCCCGGTCGGGAAGAACAGCCCGTGCGGGGCGAGGAGTTCCTGGATGGCGGGGCCCTTGGCGGCGGGCTGGGCGGTCGCGGTACCGGCCGCCGGATCGACGGTGATCTCCTGCAGCAGCGAGAGGTCGATCAGCAGGCCGCCCTCGCGCACCCCGTTGCCGACCCAGCTGTGGCCCCCGGACCGGACGCTGACCGCGAGCCCTTCCGCGCGGGCGAGCCGCACGGCCTGGACCACGTCCTGCTCGTCCTTGGCGATGACGATGAGGTCGGGGAACCGGACCGGCTTGCGCTCGTTCCACACCGCGCCGAGACGGGCTGCCTCATACCCACCATCACCACGACCGATGATGGCCCCACGAAAAGCCTGGGCAGGCTTGGGACCGGATGACCTGGACGACGGGGACAACTCTGTCTCCTCTCGTGGTGTGGATATCGCGACGTTACTGTCGACACTAATCGGCGGTCAAGGGGTGTTGCGCCGCCATTTAGACCTCTCTGTCGACACTATTGCGCGCCTGTGCGGCGGCGGTGCAGCGCGAGGGCCGTTGTGGACTCCGCGGGCGACAGATACGTACGAAACAGCCCCTGCGGGTCGTATCGCTCCCGCAGCCGCTCCAGACGGCCGGCCTGCTCCGCCTCCAGCCCGTGGTCGGGCCGGTCCGCCGGATTGGCGTCCGCGAACTGGGTGCCGTGCGCCACCGGCGCCATGTCCCGCAGCGTCTCGTGGGCCCAGCGCTCGTTGCGGAGGTCGTCGGAGGGGTCGGTCCACACGGCGTTGGGCGAGAAGTACAGCCGCGACTGGGTCGACCAGCAGGCGTCCGCACACGTCGGCTGCCCGCCCCACAGCATCCACAGCAGAAAGCTCTCCCGGCTCGGCAGCCCGTCCAGAACCCCGCGCCCGGCGTCGAGCACCCGCCCCACCGGGGCGTCCGTCCAGACACCGTCGACGGCGTACCGCCTCCCCTTGGGGGTGAGGCCGTCCGACAGGGCGTACAGGTCGTCGAGTGCCGACGGCACCCGCTGGATGCTGCGCACCGCCCGGTCGATGAAGGGCGCCTTCTCCACGGGATGCAGCAGCTCGGCGCCCTCGCCCGGGCCGCAGAAGGCGACGGCGGTGAGCATCGTGGTCTGCCGCTCGATGCCGGGGGAGAAGCTGACCTTGGCGGACATCTCCAGGGAGGTCGAGATGGCCGGCACGGTGTCGTACGACCAGGCCAGCACCTCGTCGCGCAGCTCGTCCGGGAAGACGTACACGCTGCGCAGGATCTGGTCGTAGAGCGGATAGACCCTGAGGTGGAAGCGCGTCACGATGCCGAAGAACCCGGGGCCGGCCCCGCGCACCGCCCACATCAGGTCGGGGTGGGAGGCGTCGTCGGCATGGACGAGCTCGCCGTCCGCGAGGACCACGTCGACCGCCTCCACGCTGAAGCAGGCCGGGCCGAGATGGCGGGAGTTCCAGCCGTAGCCGCCGCCCAGCAGGAAGCCGCCGACGCCGACCGAGGGGCAGTGGCCGCTGGGGAAGACCAGCCCCTCGGCGGCGAGCAGTGCGTTGAGGACCGTGCCCTGGACGGCGGGGCGGACGGTGGCACGGTGGTTCGCGGCGTCGATGGTGACCTCGTCCAGGGCCGACAGGTCGATCAGCAGACCGCCGTCGCGCACTCCGTTGCCGATCCAGCTGTGGCCGCCGGAACGGATGGAGACCCGCAGGCCACGGGCGGCGGCGAAACGCACGCCCTCGCTGACGTCCCGGTCGGTCGCCGCGACCAGGACGGCGGCGGGATGGCGGTCCGGCTTGCGCTCGTTCCACACCGCGCCGAGCCGTGCCTCCTCGTAGCCCGGCGCGCCCTTGGGGAGGAAGACGCCGTCGAAGGTCATGCGGGCTCCTTACGCTGCGGCGGCTCCCCGAAGTCGAAGAACTCCGCCGGGTTGTCGACCATCAGCCGGTGCAGACGGTCGGGGTCGGGGGCGATGTCGGCCAGCAGATCCACCAGCAGGCCGTCGTCCGGGGTGGCTCCGCTGATGTTCACATGGGGGTAGTCGGTGCCCCACAGCACCCGCTGGGGCGCGTACGCCACGAGCGACGCGGCCAGCGCCACGGCGTCGGCGTACGGCGGCCCCTGGCGGGAGACCCGGTCGACCCCGCTGACCTTGAGCCAGACGTCGCCGGTGTCGAGCAGCGCGCGCAGGCTGCGCAGGGCCGGGCTGTCGGGCCCCTCGGTGATGTCCACGCGGGCGAGGTGGTCGATCACCACCCGGCCCGGGAACGCCCGGATGAGGCGGTGGAAGTCGGCGACCTCCTGCCCGGTGACGTGGAGTTCGGCGCCCCAGTCGAGGCCGTCCACCCGCTCCAGCACCGAGTCGATCTCGTCCCGGGTCGGCGCCGTCCGCAGGTGCGGCAGGAAGTTCAGCCGGAAGGCCCGGACCCCGGCGCGGTGCAGCTCCTCGATCTCCGACCGGGTGGTCGCATCGCCGATCAGCGCGACCCCGCGCAGCCGGTCGTCGCCGGCGGTCAGCGCGTCGAGGAGCACGCGGTGGTCGGAGCCGTTGGAGGACGACTGCACGACCACGGCCCGCGACAGGCCGAGATGCCGGTGCAGGGCGGCCAGTTGCTCCTTGGGGGCGTCCGGCGGAGTGAACGTGCGCTCGGGGGCGTAGGGGAAGAGCGCGGCGGGGCCGAAGACATGGCAGTGGGCGTCGCAGCTGCCGGGCGGCAGTACGAGCCGTGGTGCGCGCGGCGCCGGGTGCGGGGGCGGGCAGCCGGGGGAGGGCCCGACGGCGGTGGTCCTGGCCTCAGTCACAGCGGGTTCAGTCACAGCGGGCCGTCATTCCGCCGTCCACCACGATCTCGGTGCCGGTGACGAACCGGGCCTCGTCCGAGGCCAGGAACAGCGCGGCGTAGGCGGTGTCGCGGCCGTCGCCCATGAAGCCGAGCGGGATCCGCGCCTGGCGCTGCGCCAGCAGCTTCTCCACGTCACCGCCTGCGCGCTGCCCGGCGAGGCGGGCCTCGACCATCGGGGTGTGCAGCTGCCCGGGGACCACGGTGTTGACCCGGATGCCGTGCGGGGCGTACTCGACGGCGGTGACCCGGGAGAGCTGGATGACGGCCGCCTTGGCCGCCGCGTAGCCCACCTGGGCGGCGCCGGTCCAGCGCAGCCCGGACGCGGACGCGGTGTTGACGATGGCGCCGCCGCCGGTGCGCCGCATGGCCGGGATCGCGTGCTTGCAGGCCAGGAAGGCGCTGGTCAGGTTGGTACGGAGCTGGCTCTCCCAGTCCTCCAGGCTCAGCTCGACCGCCCCGCCGGCCCGGGAGCCGCCGACGTTGTTGACCAGGATGTCGATCCGGCCGGTCTGGCGCTCGGCGGCCTCGAAGCAGGCCTGGACGGCGGCCGGTTCGGTCACATCCAGCAGGCGGGTGTGGGCGGTGCCGCCCTCCTCGCGGATCTGCTTGGCCGTGATCTCCAGCGAGCTCTCGTCGCGGTCGGTCAGGAACACGGTCGCACCCTCGCGGGCGAAGATCACGGCGGTGGCGCGGCCATTGCCCCAGCCGGGGCCGACACTGCCGGCTCCGCTGATGACGGCGACCCTGCCCGCCAGCCGGCCACGCCCCGGATCGGGCACGTCTTGGGTCACGGTGGTCTCCCTCGGTCGGATCGGATCCAGCTGTCGACAGTTTCACCGAGTGTCGACAGAAAGTAAACAACGTGAGGTGAAATGCGGTCGCGGGGCGGAATCATTGCCATCAGTGTCGACACAATGCTTGGATGGAGAATCAACGGGGACAACGAGGTCGCAGAGATACGCCCGGAGGGCTCATGGACAAGCCGGCAGTGTTCACCGAAGAGGAGATCGCCCGCTTCCGGGCCGAGCTGGCCGCGAAGCGCGCCCCCGGCGCCTACGAGCCCGGCCGTTGGTCGGTCAGCGCGCTCAACCGGCAGCCGGAGGTGACCGGCTCCCTGCCGGAGTCCGTACGACTGCGCGACGCCACCCTGCGCTCGGTCGAGACGCTGCCCGGCGTGGTCGCCTCCGTCGAGGCCAAGGAGGCGTATCTGCGGCAGCTCGTCGGGGCCGGCGTCGGCGAGGTCGTCACCGCCGGACTCGCAGGGCGCGACGACAAGGCGCTGCGCGCCGAGGTCGACGTCATCAAGGGCGAGGCGCCCGACTGCCGGGCGGTGTGCCCGCTGCTGCGTACGACCCAGGACATCGACCGCGCCGCCGACGCCGGTTACGACGCCGTCCAGATCTGGGTGCAGGGCTTCGGCGAGACCTCGCTGATCTACCAGCCCGCCGCCTACCAGCAGGCCTGGAAGGGCGAGGACTGGCGCACCCCGCAAACCCCGCGCAGCCGCGCCGACGTGCTCGCCCGCGCGGTCCCGCTCATCCGGCACGCACGCTCCCGGGGCCTCGGGGTGATCGTGCCGATGCTGATGGTCTCGTACCTCACCGACGAGGTCCTGGAGGAGTCCGTGGCCGCGCTCACCGGCGCCGGCGCCACCGAACTCACCCTGTTCGACGGCCCCGGCGCCATGAGCCCCGAGGCGTACGGTCACCTGGTCCGCCGTACGAAGGAGCTGGCCCCCGGCGGCTGCGACGTAGGCCTCCACCCGCACAACACCTTCGGCCTGGCGGTCGGTTGCGCGGTCAGCGCCGCCCGGGCCGGCGCCGACGTCATCGAGCTGTCCGTCAACGGCTACTGCGGCGGCCCCGGCAACGCCGACCTCGCCGCGACCGCCGTCGCCTTCGAGGCCCTGTACGGCGTCCGCACCGGCATCCGTACGGAGCGGCTCACGGCGCTGGCCCGCGCCGGCGAGGCCCTGACCGGCTACCACCTCGCCTGGAACCACCCGGTGACCGGCACCAGCGCCTTCTCCTGGGGCGGCATGGACCTCATCACCCAGGAGACGACGGTCGACCCGCTGCTCCACAACTGCCTCGAGCCCACCTTCGTCGGCAACGAGCGCAAGGTCCCCTTCACCCCCGACAGCGGCCCCTACACCCTCGCCGACAAGCTCCACGCCCTCGGTGTCGACACTACGACGGACCAGCTCGACGAGGTGCTGCGGAGGGCACGCGACCTCATGGCCCGCGAGGGGCGCCTGCTCGGCGACGCCGACCTGGCGGCGCTGGCGGAGGAGGTGGCGGAGGTGTCCGGGGAGGTGTCCGGGGAGGTCACTTCGCGCCCGCCGTCGGCTTGACGCCCGCGTACGCGTCCATGCCGATGAAGAACGCCGAGAAGCGCCAACACCTGTCGTCCTCGCGGCGCGAGCGGGCGTCGTAGATGACGCTGGCGCCCAGGCGCAGTCCGTCGGCGGCGACCGTCACCACGCCGAAGGCGATCGCGGCGGCGGTCCCCGCCGTCAGGTCGAGTTCGTCGACCAGCACATTGCTGATCAGATGCCGCCGCTGATCGCCCTGCTCGGCGATGATGCGGCCCAGCCTGTCGCAGATCTCGGCCCGCCCCTCGAACCGGGTGAACGACTCGGCCCGCCCCTCGGCCACCTCGAAAACGGCGTCCTGCGTGAAGCAGCTGCCGATCACCTCGATCCGCGCCTCGTCGTGCGCGATGCCGAACCGGTAGAAGGCGTCGGCGATCCCGGCCCGCGCGGCCAGCCCCTCGGGGCTGAAGTCGGCGGGCTCCAGCGGACACATGGCGACCCGGCCCTGACGGTGGGCCCAGGCCTGCGGTGGTTGCGACGGCATGAAGCACGCTCCTCGATAGTGTCGACAGAATTACCCAGCAGGCTGCTATTTTTGTCAGATCACCAGGATTTTGTCGACACTTCACGGTCGGCTCGCGAGAATGAGGATCGCCACGATGTCCCCCAGCCGTCTGCCTCTCCTCCATCCCGACGCGCTCGACGCCGAACAACGCGCCCTCTACGAGGAGATCACCGGCGGCCCCCGCGCCGACGGCCCCCAGCTCTTCGCCCTCACCGATGCGGAAGGCCGGCTCAACGGCCCCTTCAACGCGATGCTGTTCAGCCCCCGGCTCGGCCGGGCCCTCCAGTCCCTCGGCTCGGCGATCCGTTACGGGACCGACCTGCCGCCGCGCATGCGGGAGATGGCCATCCTCGTCGTCGCCACCGCCTGGGACAGCGACTTCGAGCGCTACGCCCACGAACCCGTCGGCAAAGCCGCAGGCCTCACCGACGCCGAACTCCTCGCCCTCCGCGAAGGCACCGACCCCCGCCTCACCGACCCCGCCGAACACGCCGCCTGGTCCGCCGCCCACGCCCTCGCCCGCCCGGACCGCCTCGACGACGCCTGGTACACGGCCGCCCGGGACGCCCTCGGCGAGCGCACCCTCTTCGAGCTCTCCACCCTGGTCGGCTACTACGCCACCCTCGCCCTGCAGTTGCGCCTGTTCGACATCCCGGCACCGGCGTCGACGCCTGGGCCCATCCATGGCTGAGATACTCCAGCCATGGATGAGCGCGCGAGGCCGGCCGGCACGCAGTCGGGGTGGTTGCTGCGTGCCACGGAGCCGGCCGACATCGAGGTGATCGCTGAACTGCGGGCGACGGTGATGCGGGCGGACCTCGAGCGTCTGGGCCGTTTCGACGAGCGACGCGTACGGCAGCGCCTGCGGGACTCCCTCTCCCCGCGGTACACGTCGATCATCGAGATCGACCGTGCCATCGCGGGGTGCGTCACCCTGCGGCCCGCCCAGGACGGCTGGTGGCTGGAGCACTTCTACCTCGCGCCGCACCATCAGGGCCGGGGCCTCGGCTCGGCCGTCCTGCGCGCGGTGCTCACCCCAGTCGACACCCAGGGTGTGAGCATCCGCCTGAACGTCCTGCAGGGCAGTGCCGCCCGGCGGTTGTACGAGCGCCACGGGTTCGTGGTGGAAACCCAGGACCCGATCGACGTCTTCATGGTGCGCCCACCGGGTCCGCCGGCGCTGTGACGGAACAGGGGGAGAGGCCGCCACGTCGCGGACCATGCCGAACTGCGCACCGACGTCCGGAGCGCCCTGGAGCGGGCCGGGTACTCCACCGTCCGCACGGTCCTGGAGGCACGGGAGTACACCCTCCTGCAGATCTCTGGGATCGGTGCGCAGAGCGCGCGTCAGGCGATCGCGGCCGCCCGGAAGGCGCAGTAGTCGGCGAACGTGGGGTTCGTGACCGTCGGGTCGACCATGTGAACAACGCCGGGCCATGACCACGTTGCCCACCCTCCGACCCTTCAGGCGAGCGGCGGCGCTCCCGTGGTGTCGCCCTTATCCTTCAGCGAAAGGTGGTCCAGAAGGCGCGTCAGGAAGCCGGTGAACTGGTCGCGTTCGGGTGGGGTCAGGGGCGCGAGCACGTCGTCCTGGATCTCGGCGACCAGCTTGTCGAGCCGGCGCAGGTGGTGACGGCCCTGCTGGGTGATGGTGATGACGTTGCGGCGGCGGTCGTCGGGATCGGGCGTGCGCTCGACGTGGCCGCGGTCGGCCAGTTCGTTGATGACGGCGACCAGGTCGCTGCGGTAGATGCCGGTGCGGCGGCTCAGCGTCGACTGGCTCGCCGCGCCGGACTCCCGCAGCGCCACCAGCACGGCGTAGTGCCATTTACGGGCGTCCGCGCCGGCCAGCCCCTCGTTCACCAGGCGGTCGGCGTGCATCGCGGTGTGTGCCAGCAGACGGCTCGGCATGCTCTGCAGCCAGGCGGCCGTCGGCCTGCCGTCCCCGCTGTCGTCCATGGCGTCGGTCGTGTCGTCGGCGGTGCTCATGCCGGTGATCCTACCCGTTGCGTTAGTCGCCCTAACGATATACGGTCGGTAGTGGCATAAACATTAGTGCTGCGAACGTTAGAAGGACTATCGGATCCATGGAGGAGTAGTCGTGACCACCACTGCCCCCGCCCCGGCCCTCAACCCGCAGATCGTCGGTCAGGCCGAGAAGGCCCACAAGCCGGTCCTGGATCGCATCCTGGCCCGGACCGGCACCACCATGAACCAATGGGTGGCGCTCAAGTTCACCGCCGTCAGCGGCGGCAGCGCCGACCGCGACCAGCTCGGCAGCGCGATCGCCGGCGCCTTGCAGATCGACGACTCGGCGGCGCTCGCGGCCGTCACCGAGTTGACCACCGCCGAGCTGCTGAAGCACCTGCCCGGGGAGGGGGCGTCCCGTCTCGGGTTCACCGACGCCGGCCAGGCGCTCTTCCGGCAGATCAGCAGCGCCGTCGACGAGGTCGTCACCCGGGTCTACGCGGACATCCCCGCCGACGACCTGGCGACCGCGGGCCGCGTGCTGACCCTCGTCACCACCCGCCTCAACGCCGCGCGGACCTGAGATGACGACCCCGACCCCGACCCCGACCCCGGCCGAAGGCCTCGGCCCGCTCCAGGAGTTGGCGGACCGCGCCGACCTCGCCACCCTGCTCGCCCGTCAGGGCCTCTGGCTGGACGAGCAGCGCTTCGACGACGCCGGCACCGTCTTCACCGAGGACGCCACCGTCCACACCCAGGGCGGCCGGTCCCAAGGACTGCAGGCCATCACCGCCCAGGCACGCCGCATCCACGCCGACTTCGCCGCGATCCAGCACACCACGTCGGGCGTCCTCATCGACCTCGACGGCGACCGGGCCACGGTGCGGGCGAACCTGATCGCCGCCTTCGTCCGCGACACCGCCGCCCCTGAGCCCGCCGCCGTCCAGGTGACCCCGTTCTGGCGGCCCGGGGACCTCGCCACGCGGACCTGACACATCTCACGGAAGGACACCGCCATGCCGACGATCGACGTTCTCGACTCGACCATCCACTACCAGGAGAAGGGGAGTGGAACGCCTCTGGTCTTCCTGCACGGCAACCCCGGCTCCTCGTACCTGTGGCGCAACGTGCTTCCCCGCGTGGGGGAGGGGCGGCTGCTTGCACCCGATCTCATCGGGATGGGGCAGTCCGGCAAGCCCGACATCCCCTACAGCTTCGCCGACCAGGCCCGTTACCTCGACGCCTGGTTCGACGCCCTCGACCTGGACCAGGTCATCCTGATCGGCCACGACTGGGGCGGCGCGCTCGCCTTCGACCGGGCGGCCCGGCACCCCGAACGCGTACGCGGCATCGCCTTCCTGGAGACCATCGTCAAGCCGATGGCCTGGGAGGACCTGTCGCCCCAGGCGCGCCGGCGCTCCGAAATGGTTCTCGCTCCCGCCGGTGAGGACGCCCTTCTCGATCAGGACGTGCTGGTCAGGATGGCGTTCACCGGCGGTGGCGTACTCACCCCCGTGAACGAGGACGACCTGGAGGTCTACCTCTCCCCCTACTCGACCCGCGAGAGCCGGCGCCCCCTTCTCGCCTGGGCACGGCAGCTCCCGCTCGGCGGCGAGCCGGCCGAACTGGTCGCCCGCATCGAGGCGTACGACGCGTGGCTCGCGACCAGTACGAGCGTCCCCAAGCTGCTCATGACCTTCGAGGGCTCGCCCACACTGCTCCTGGGCAAGGAGATGGCCGACTGGTGCGAGACCCATATCGCCTCGCTTGAGACCGTCCCCTGCGGCGAGGCCGCGCACCACGCCCCGGAGGACCGCCCGGAAGAGATCGCAGCCGCGGTCTCCGCATGGGCCGACCGGCACGGGCTGCGCTAGACGCCAGTGGCCGTCCGGGGGTTCCGACCGGACGGCCACTCAGTCCGAGCGGGGGCGAAGGCCGGTGAGGTCAACGCCCGGGGCGACCTCGGCGGCGGCGCCGGCGAAACCGAACGGGGTCTTGATGCTTCGCCGCCGGGTGCGGGCCTCGATTCCTGGGAGGGCTCCGCTACGAGGGCTGGGCACTCGCCCGCAGCAGCCGTTGTCCGAGAACGTGCACGGCATCCCGTAGTTCCCGTGGCCTGACGATGCGGAACGGCGCCTTGACGGCCGAGAGTTGTTCGGCGTACCAGTCCGGTTCGTCGGTGGTGGCGACGAGGTGGGTGTGGTCCGCGTCGATCGCCTCGAGGCGGCCCAGGTTCCGCGGAATCCATTGGGCGACCATGGCGGCGGGAGCGTCGACGACGACCTCGACCTCGTACTTCCAGCCTTCGGCGAGGTGCTCTTCCAGCGTCTGCGTCGGGTCGAGACCAGCCGGAGGGATGAAGGTGTCCTGGAGAACGTCGACGGTGGCAACCCTGTCCACGCGGAGGACTCGTCTGGCGTTCTTCGCGTGCGACCAGCACAGCAGATACCACCGGCTGTGACGCACGACGACGGCCCACGGATCGACTTCCATGACCCGTTCCACTCCGGGCCCCCTTCGGTATCCGAGCCGCAGCCGGCGACGCGAGGCGCAGGACTGAACGAGGACGGCCGTCGTCTCGGGGCTGGGGCTCGCGGCGCCGGGATCCGGGCCGAGTGCGCTCACCTTCCGGACGGCCTCGGCCGGTTTGGCGACGGGATCGGGAAGAACGCGGATGATCTTGCCGAGGGCGCTCTCCACCGGGTCGGCCGCGTCAGCTGCGCTGCGACGTCCTTCCAGTACGGCCATGACGAGCCCCAGCGCCTCGGGGGTGGTGAACATCAGCGGCGGAAGCCGCAGACCACGCCCGACGCGGTAACCCCCGTAAGGGCCCCGGGTGGACTCGATCGGGACACCGGCCTCCCGCAGGATGCCGACGTACCGGCGGGCCGCCCGCTCGGAGACACCGAGCCCGTCCGCCAGCCGGTCCGCCGTGATGCCGGGGCTGTTCTGGATCAGCTCGAGGACCAGCAGCGTCCGGGCCGTTGGGCTCGTGTCGTGCACCATCAGCAATCACTCCGCATTCCGGAAGTGGATCGACCGGAATAGAGGTTAGCGTGCTCGCCATGAGTGACAACAACGAGTCGGTTCTCTCGGAACCTCCGGTCGCGGGCGACGAAACCGCGACCCTCCTGGGCTCCCTGGAGCGCCAGCGCGCGACCCTGGCGTGGAAGTGCGGGGGACTGGACGCGGCCGGCCTGAGGGCGACGGTCGGCAAGTCGTCGATGACCCTCGGCGGGCTGCTCAAGCACCTGGCCCTGGTCGAGGACGACTATTTCTCCGGGCGGCTGTTCGGGCGGCAGCCGAGTCCCCCGTGGGACACGGTGGACTGGGACGCCGACCCCGACTGGGAGTGGCGATCGGCGGCCGAGGACACCCCGGAGCAGCTGCTGACGCTCTGGCAGGACACCGTGGCCCGCTCCCGCTCCCTCGTTACGGAGGCGCTGGCCGACGGCGGCCTGGACCGGCTGGCCCAGCGTGGCCGGCCCGACGGCCGGGCACCCAGCCTGCGGCGCATTCTGATCGATCTGATCGAGGAGTACGCACGGCATGTCGGCCATGCCGACCTCATCCGGGAGTCGGTGGACGGGCTCGTAGGAGAGGACCCACCCCGGTGACCCCCGTGTCTCCCGGATTGCGATGATCTCAGCCATGACCCAGCAGATCACGGATTATCAGATCTCGATCGTCCCCGCCAACGAAGCGTCATGGGACGACCTGCGGACGATCTTCGGCACAACGGACTACCCGTCCAAGTGCCAGTGCCAGCGCTACAAGATCCGGGACTCCCACTGGGCCTCGGTCTCCGACGACGAACGCGCCGAGCGGCTGCGCGAACAGACCGGTTGCGGCGACGCCGGTGCTCCTTCGACGAGCGGCCTCGTCGCCTATCTGGACGGCGAGCCGGTCGGGTGGTGCGCGGTCGAGCCCCGAACGGCCTACCTCCGGCTGCTCCGTACCCGCGTCCCCTGGACCGGCCGGGAGGAGGACAAGACCGACGACAGCGTCTGGGCCGTGACCTGTTTCGTCACCCGCAAGTCCTTCCGCCGCCGCGGCATCACCTACGCGCTCGCACGCGCCACGGTCGATTTCGCGCGCGACCGCGGGGCTCGTGCGCTCGAGGCGTACCCGATGATCACACAGCCAGGAGTGGAGATCACCTGGGGGGAACTCCACGTCGGGAGCCGTGACGTGTTCGCCGACGCGGGGTTTACCGAGGTCAGCAAGCCCACGCTCAGGCGGGTCGTCATGCGGATCGACTTCTGACCGGGGCGGTCATGGCCGGGGATCGCCTGTGGCTGGAGTTGCCTTTCGACCACGGCTGCCCAGGGCGACGACCGGCGCGGCGGCGAGGAGCAGGGCCAGGGCGGCGTACCCGGCCGTGAGGGTCGCCGCCGTGGCGACGGCGGCGACCAGGAGCGGACCGCCCGCGTCGCCCAGTTCGCGGCCGAGCTCGGCGGCGCCCATCGTCTGGCCCATACGTTCCTCCGGGGTGGCCGCGGCCAGGGCGGCGAAGGCGACCGGGGTGACGACGCCGGTACCGGCACCGATGCCGACAGCGGCGAGCAGCACGCCGGCGAGCCCGGGCAGCATCGCCGCGGCCAGCCCGGCGGAGGTGAGGGCGAGCCCGGCGGTGATGCCGGTGGCGACGGTGATCCGTCCGGCGTCCAGGGCCCGGCCCGCCCGGGGCTGTACGAGGGCGGCGCAGGCGGCCAGTACGGAGACGGCGGCGCCGGTGGCGACCGGGCCCAGGCCTGCCGCCGCGCCGGACACGGGCAGGAAGCCGACACCGACCGACAACGCGGCCGTGGCGGCGGCCAGCGCGGCGGTCGGCCGCAGGAAGCTGCCCTCGCCCAGCCGGCGGGCCAGGTCGAGCACCGTCTGCCGGGCGCGGGGCAGCGGCGGCACGGCCGGGACCACCGCGAAGGCCCACGCCGCCACCGCCAGGGCCAGCACCGTCATGACGGCGAACAGCAGCCGCAGCCCGCCCAGCGCGATCACGGCGCCGCCCAGCAGCGGGCCCGCCGTATAGCCGACGCTCTTGAAGAAGCCGTACGAGCCGAACGCCCGGCCGCGCTTGCCCTGCGGATGCAGCCGGGCCACCAGCGCGGAGGCGGCCGGGGAGAACGCGGAGGCGGCCGCCCCCTGGCCGAGCCGCGCCGCCCACAACAGACCGGCGTTGTCGGCGACTACGAAGCAGACGGAGGCCGCCGCGAAGCCGAGCAGCCCGCCCAGCAGCACCGGCCGGGCACCCACCCGGTCCGCCAGCGTTCCGAACACCGGCTTGAGCAGCACCTCCGCGCCGTCGTACAGGGCGAGCAGCCCGCCCAGCACCAGCAGCGAGTCGGCATGCCCCTCGGTGTACCGGCCGAGGCTGGCGGCGATGCCGTGCGCGCCGAAGGCCGTGGTGAAGCCCGCCGCGTACAGCGGCCAGGTCCGCCACCGCGCTACGGCGTCGGCGTCGCCGGGTATCCGAGAGGTCACGGCTGCAGGTCCTCCGTACCGGGCCTGGGGGAACTGGGTCCCCTAATGGTGCGCTACGGAGGAGACCGCGCCGTCCTCTTCGGAGAGCGCGGCGGGCGGCTCAACGGGCCCGAAGCGGTCCAGGAAGGGGACCAGGTGCAGCCGGGGCAGCAGCCAGCCGTGCCAGATGCCGGTGAGGAAGAGGATCGTGGAGCCGCTGACCAGCACCGAGCCGAGGACGTCGATCGGGTAGTGCGCGCCGATGTACAGCCGGGAGAAGGCGATGAGCGCCACTGCGGCGACGCCGCCGAGAGCCGCAGGACGCTGCCAACGTGTGCCGCGGGCCAGGAAGTACGCGGCGACCACGGCGGAGACGGTGAAGGCGACGTGCCCGCTGGGGAAGCTGTTGGAGCCGATCTCCGGGTCCAGGGAGTAGACCGCCGGGGGGCGGTTGCGGGCGACGATCAGCTTGGCGATCTCCGAGCTGTTCCAGCCGACGGCGACCACCAGGAAGGTGGACACCGCGGCGACCGGGCGGTGGCTGCGCAGGAGCAGCCAGCCGCACCACAGCGCCAGGATGATCAGCCCGCCGACCGGGGACGCGATGTCGCTGACCCCGAGCATCAAGGTGTTCAGCCAGCCGGTGCGGGTGTCGGTCTGCAGTGCGCGGTCGAGGCGCAGTTCCTCGGGCTGGAGCAGGCTCGTGTGCGCGGCGACCAGCCCGAGGGCGATCGTCAGCGCGAACACGATGAGCGAGTTGCGCAGCCAGTGGCGCACTTGGGGCATGGAGTGGTCCTTACGCAGACGCGGCGGGCACTGGCGGCCGCCGCCCCGCGTTTGAACTCCTGCGGGGACCAGCCGATGACGTACGAGTGAACTCGCGACGACCGCCCGACCAAACTACTACACGCTGTAGATTCACGGTGAGCCCGTGCAGCGCCCGTGCAGTGCCCGTGCAGTGCCCGTGCAGCGCCCGCGCCCGTGCTCCACACGGTCCCGCGAAGGAGAGTGGAGGCATGAACGCGATCACTGACTGGCTGGCCGGACTGTCCGGCGCGGTGGTCTACGCCGTCGTCGCGGCCCTGGTCTTCTGCGAGGACGCCCTCTTCTTCGGCTTCGTACTCCCCGGGGAGACCGCCGTGGTCCTGGGCGGAGTCCTGGCCAGCCAGCACCATGTCTCCGTCTACTGGCTCGCCCTGTGCGTGGTGCTCGCGGCAATCGCCGGGGACTCCGTCGGTTACGAGATCGGCCACCGTTTCGGGCCCCGGATCCTGACCACCCGGCCCCTTCAGCGGCACCAGGGCCGCATCGCCGACGCCCAGGACCTGATCCGCCGCCGGGGACCGGTCGCGGTCTTCCTCGGCCGCTTCATCGCCTTCTTCCGCGCGATGATGCCCGCCCTGGCCGGCGCCTCGCACATGCCGTACCGCACGTTCCTGTTCTTCAACGCTCTGGGCGGCATCGCGTGGGGCGTCGGCTTCACCCTGCTGGGCTACTTCGCCGGTTCCGCCTATACCCAGGTCGAGCACACCGTCGGCCGGGTCCTCGCGCTCGTCCTGGCCGCCATCGTGATCGCCGCCCTGGTGGTCTGGCACTTTCGCCGGCGCCGCGCCCACCGGGAGCCCGGCGACGCCGGCAGCCGGCCGGCCGCCGGTGACCGCGACGCGTCCTGACTCAGCCGTTCAGGAGGGTGCGTCCCAGCCAGTCGGAGCTGTTCCTCACGCCGGGGAGGGCGAAGAAGTAGCCGCCGCCGGTGGGCGTGATGTAGTCGACCAGCGGCTCGTCTATGAGGCGCGTCTGGGTGGCCTCGAACTGCCGCTCCACGTCCTGCTGGTAGCAGCAGAAGGCCAGGCCCATGTCGAGGTTGCCGACCGTGTCGACGCCGCGGTCGTAGTTGTAGCCGCGGCGCAGGATGCGGTCGGCGTCGGTCTTGGCGGAGCGGGGGTTGGCGAGGCGGATGTGGGCGTCGAGGGGGATGGCCTCGCCCTTGGGGTCCTTGGCGTAGTGGGGGATGTCGGTTTCCTGCGCGCCGTCGAGCGGGGCGCCGGTGTCGCGGCGGCGGCCGATCATCTTCTCCTGCTCGGTGAGCGAGACCCGGTCCCAGAACTCGACGAGCATGCGGATGATGCGGATCACCTGGTAGCTGCCGCCGACCGCCCAGGACGGCTCGCCGGCGGCCTCGGTGACCCAGATCAGCTTGTCCATCTCGCGCGTCGAGCCGGTGTCGGGGTTGGCGATGCCGTCCTTGAAACCGAGGTAGTTGCGCTGGGCGCCGGTGGGGCGGGACGGGTTGGCGTGACCGTCGATCTTCCACTTGATCTGCATGCCGCCGCGGGTGTGCCGGGCGATGTCGCGCAGGGCGTGCACCACGGTGTCGGGGTGGGCGGCGCACAGCTGCAGGGAGAGGTCGCCGTGGCACTCGGCGGCGTCCAGGTCGTCGTTGGGGAAGGTACGCATCGGCTTGAGGCGGCGCGGCTTGCGGTCGGCGAGGCCGTAACGGTCGTCGAAGAGCGAGGACCCGACGCCGAGGGTGACGGTGAGGTCGTCGGCGGGCACGGTCGGGCCGAGTATGCCGTTGTCGGAGGGCGGTGCGCCGACGCCGAGGTCTGCGGGGGTGCCGCCGGCGGTCAGGAAGCGGGCGCGGCTGGTGATGGTGCGCAGCAGGTCGGCGAGTTCGTCGCGGTTGTCGGCGATGACGTCGAGGGAGACGAAAGCCGCCGCGGCCGGTGCGGGCGTGAGGATGCCGGCCTGGTGGGCGCCGTGGAAGGCAACCGTCCCGCTGCTGGTGGTGGCGGCGTCGGCGTGGGCGGGTGCGAGGACGGCTTCGGTGATGCCCGCGCCGAGGGCCGCGCCGGTGACGCCGACGCCGAGCGCCGTCTTGACGAAGGTGCGGCGGCCGGCGGGGCAGTTCATGGGGGCGGTCCTGTCCTGGGGGTGTCGGTCGGTCATGGCGTCGTCACGCGGCCTTGCGCACTTCGAGGAGGTCCGGGACGGGGGCCAGCGTCTCCAGGAGCTGCCCCACCGTGCCGTTGAGCTTCTGCCGGGTCTGCGGGTCCAGCTTCGACACGGCCGTCCAGGTGCCGTCCTCGGACCGCTGGGCGAGGACCAGCTTCTCGGTGCGTGCCATCCAGGTCGCGATGGTGCCGGGGAGCTGCGCGTCCCGCTTGACGAGGAGCGGGTGCAGGACGTCCAGGAGTTCCTGGGTGCCCTTCAGGTTGGCCTCGGTGGTGGCCAGGCCGGTTCCGCTGCCGTAGTCGGACTCGCCGGAGAGTTCGCGTACGAGGGCGTTCTCCAGGATCTCGTGGGCGCGCAGCGGCAGGTCGCCCGGGTCGAAGTCCTGCGTCGGGAAGTCCTTCTGCAGCGCGGCGACATCGGCGGTGAGCTGCTGGGCCGGCTTGGCCAGCGAGGCCGCCGACTCGCCGTGCCAGAGGCCGTACTCGAGGCGGTGGAAGCCGGTGAAGCCGGAGTCCGTCACCCCGTTCGCGAGGCCGGCGGTGCGGCCGTTGATCTTCTTGTCGTAGTCGCCGAAGGTGCCGTAGGCGGCGCCGAGCGAGGCGTACTGCTCATGCGCGGCCAGCCAGTCGGTGCGGGCCTTCGCAAGCTTGTCGGCGTCGACGTCGGCCTGCAGCGTCCTGGTGCGGGCCAGGAGCTCCGCGAGCCCCTTCTCCACGTAGGCCCGGTACGCGGCCAGTGGTGCGGCCAGGTCCTTCGTCGACACCGGGAGTACGGCTGCCGCGCTGCCGCCGCCGGTGACGCGGACGGCGGCCGAGGTCACGGCCTTGCCGCCGTTGGGAACGCAGCGCCAGGCGTAGCTTCCGGTGCCGATGGTGGCGACGAGCGAGCGGGTGGTACCGGGGGCGATGCCCTCGACCTCTCCGTAGACGGCGTTGGTGACCGGGTCGATGAGGTAGACCTCGGCGGTACGGCTGCCGGTGTTGCGTACCTGGAAGGTACGGCGTCCGGGGTCGGGGGCGCTGAAGCCCTTGCCGCAGTCGGCCGCCGAGACCGGGACGACCTGGCTGTCGGAAGCGGGCTTGCCGTCGCTCACGGCGACCACCGCGCCGGCGACCAGCGCGGGTACGGCCACGACGGCCACCGGCACGGTCCAGCGCGGCATCCGGCGCGGCGTCCGGCGTCCGGCTGTCGGTTCCGGCACGGGCGCCGGCGCGGCCGGAGCGGCCGGGGCTTCCTTCGGGGCGCGTACGCCGCGTACGAACAGCGTCATGACGACGGCCAGGTAGGCGACGTGAACGACCACCTGAAGCCAGGTCATCTGCGGGGTGAGGTTGAGCGTGCCCTGCACGAGCGTGACGTACCAGGACCCGGGGTCGAGATGGGCCGACAGGTCGAAGGCGTACGCGCCCTTACCCGGCAGCACCCCGGCTTCCTGGAGGTCGCGCATGCCGTAGCCGGCCACCCCGGAGGCGATGACGATCAGCACGGCGCCGGTGTAGGTGAAGAACCGGGTGAGGTTGATGTGCAGCACCCGCCGGTACAGGCCCCAGCACAGCCCCGCCGCGATCAGCAGCCCCGCCGCCGCGCCGGTCAGCGGGCCCGCCGACGCCCCGGCCGCCTGCGCCGTGGTCCACAGGAACAGCGCCGTCTCCAGCCCCTCCCGGCCCACCGCGAGGAACGAGGTGACGACCAGCACGCCCGCGCCCATGCCCAGCGCGGCGGTCACCTTCTGCTTGATCTCCCCGGAGAAGCTGCGGGCCGAGCGGCGCATCCAGAACACCATCGCGGTGACGAACACCACCGCGACCAGGCTCAGCGTGCCGCCGAAGGCCTCCTGCGCCGGCCCGGACAGGTTCGCCGCGGTGTAGGTGAGGATCGCGCCGAAGCTCATGGACAGCCCGATGGCGGCGGCGACGCCGGTCCACACGTGGGGCAACCGCGCCCGCTGGTCGGATCGTACGAGGGTGGCCACGAGCACCGAGACGATCAGCCCCGCTTCCAGGCCCTCACGCAGACCGATCAGGAAGCTGGGAAACGCGTTGTCCCACACCGCAGGCCTCTCTCCGTACAGCGATCACCACGGCCGGGAGCAGCCGCAGCGGACTTAGTGTAGGCACACCTAAGTCTCGGCTCGGAGGCGGGACAATCTTCTCGACTGGCTACCGGCGATCGGCGTCGACGGACCGGCCGTGCCGCGTTCGCGGGGATGCCGCCCGACGGCCCGATCGCGTGGGAAGTCCCTGGTCACGGCCTTGCGCCCGCAGAATCGGACGGGTCCGGCACGGCTGGGTTCCGCAGGCCGTCCCGACGTCCCGAGATAAGGATGAGGGGCGCCGGGGCCGACGAGGACTCAGCTTCCCGATACCAAACGCCGCGATGATCCTTACCGCCTCTTTACCGGATGTATGGCCTTACGGCCGGCCGGTAGGCGCCGGGGCAGCGGGAAACAGCTCAGGAACGCGGCCGGCGCGGTTCATCGCTCCGAGCGGCGTTCTTCTCCTTGATGCGCACCGCTTCTTTCCGGACCTCGGCCTGGGTGGCGCGTTCCTGCTGCAGCCACTCGGGACTGTCTGACTTCAACGCCTCGATCTGCTCCGTGGTGAGGGCTTCCGTGACCCCGCCACGCGCGAGACCCGACACGGAGACGCCCAGCTTCGCCGCGACCACCGGCCGGGGATGCGGACCGTTGCGTCGCAGCTCCTGCAGCCACTCGGGCGGATCGGCCTGCAGAGCATTCAGCTCGGTGCGCGAGACGACACCCTCCTGGAACTCGGCGGGCGTGGCCTCGAGGTACACACCCAGTTTCTTCGCCGCGGTTGCGGGCTTCATCGTCTGGGTGCTCTGGTGCGGCGTCATGGTGTCAAGAGTATCGAGCGTGTGCGCTACCTCCGACCACGCCCGGTAACCTGGCGGGGTGACAGGCTCGGAAGTCTCCCCTTCGTTCCGGCTCGCGTACGTCCCGGGCGTGACGCCCACCAAGTGGGTGCGGATCTGGAACGAGCGGCTGCCCGACGTCCCACTGACCCTCATCCCGGTGTCCGCCGCCGAAGCGTCCGATGTGCTGCGGGCCGGCGGCGCCGACGCGGGTTTCGTACGGTTGCCGATCGACCGGACGGACCTCAGCGCGATCCCCCTCTACACCGAGACGACGGTGGTCGTGGTCCCCAAGGACCACCTCGTGGCGGCGGTCGACGAGGTGTCCGCCGAGGATCTTGCCGACGAGCTCGTGCTGCATCCCCTCGACGACACCCTCGCATGGGAACGTCGGCCGGGACGGCCCGCGAACGAGCGCCCCGCCACGACGGCGGACGCCATCGAACTGGTCGCGGCAGGAGTGGGCCTCCTCGTCGTCCCCCAGTCGCTCGCCCGCCTGCACCACCGCAGGGACCTCACGTACCGGCCGGTCTCGGACGCCCCCGAGTCGCGCATCGCGCTGTCGTGGCTGGAGGACAAGACCACGGACCTGGTGGAGGAGTTCATCGGGATCGTCCGCGGGCGGACCGTCAACAGCTCGCGCGGCCGCCCGACCCCCCCACAGCCGAAGCGCAAGCGCCCCGCCCCGGCCGACCCCCAGCGGACCCCCACAGCCCGCAAGTCCACCGGCAAGAGCCCCCGGAGCGGTTCCGCCACCCCCAAAGCCGGCAAGCGCGGCAAGCCCCGCCGCCGGTCGTAGCCCCGGTCGCGGTGAGCCGGAGGGTGCCGTCGTCGGGGCCCTGTGCCGCGGCTACCGTGCTCAGCCCTTGCGGGCCTTGACCTCGGCGGTGAGCTGGGGCAGAACGTTGAAGAGGTCGCCGACGACGCCGAAGTCGGCGAGCTCGAAGATCGGGGCCTCGGCGTCCTTGTTGACGGCGACGATGGTTTTGGAGGTCTGCATGCCGGCGCGGTGCTGGATGGCGCCGGAGATGCCGTTGGCGATGTAGAGCTGGGGGGAGACCTGTTTGCCGGTCTGGCCGACCTGGTTGGTGTGGGGGTACCAGCCGGCGTCGACGGCGGCGCGGGAGGCGCCGACGGCCGCACCGAGCGAGTCGGCCAGCTCCTCGACCACGCCGAAGCCCTCGGCGGCACCCACCCCGCGGCCGCCGGAGACCACGATCGCGGCCTCGGTCAGCTCGGGGCGGCCGGTGGAGACCCGCGGGGTGCGGGAGGTCACCTTGGTACCGGTCGCGGTGGCCCCGAAGGCGACCTCCACGGTCTCGACCGCACCGGCGGCGGGGGCGGCCTCGGGGCTGGTCGCGTTCGGCTTGACCGTGATCACCGGCACCCCGCGGGAGACCCGCGAGGTGGTGGTGAAGGAGGCAGCGAACGCCGACTGGGTGGCGACCGGGCCGTCGTCGCCTGCGCTGACGTACACGGCATCGGTGATCACACCAGAGCCCAGGCGCAGCGCGAGGCGGGCGGCGATCTCCTTGCCCTCACCGGACGAGGTGACCAGCACGGCGGCCGGGGACGTGGCCTTGGCGATCTGCTCCAGGGCGTCCACCTTGGGGACGACCAGGTAGTCGCCGAACTCGGCGGCGTCGGCGGCGTACACCTTGGCGGCGCCGTACTCGCCGAGCTTGGCGGCGAGGTCGGCGGCGGCGGAACCGGCGCCGAGGAGGACGGCCGAGGGCTCGCCGATGCCGCGGGCCAGCGTCAGCAGTTCGAGGGTCGGCTTGCGGACGGCACCGTCCACGTGGTCGACGAGGACGAGGACTTCACCCATTGCTCAGCTCTCCAGAGTCGTTCAGGGTCATCAAGACGCGTTGGTGATCGTCACGGCACTAGATGAACTTCTGCGAGGCCAGGAACTCGGCCAGGGCCTTGCCGCCCTCGCCCTCGTCCTTGACGATCGTGCCGGCGGTGCGGGCCGGGCGGGCGGCGACGCTGGTGACGGCCGTCCAGGATCCGATCAGGCCGACCTCGTCCGCCTCGATGCCGAGGTCGCCCAGGCCGAAGGTCTGCAACGGCTTCTTCTTGGCGGCCATGATGCCCTTGAAGGAGGGGTAGCGGGCCTCGCCGGACCGGTCGGTAACGGAGACCACGGCCGGCAGGGAGGCCTCGAGCAGCTCGGTGGCGCTGTCGCCGTCGCGGCGGCCTTTCACCGTGCCGCCCTCGACGCTGACCTCGGAGAGCAGGGTGACCTGCGGGACGCCCAGGCGCTCGGCGAGCAGGGCCGGGATGACGCCCATGGTTCCGTCGGTGGAGGCCATGCCACAGACGACCAGGTCGAAGCCGGCCTTCTCGATCGCCTTGGCGAGGATGGCGGAGGTGCCGATGACGTCGGTGCCGTGGATGTCGTCGTCGTTGACGTGGACGGCCTCGTCGGCGCCCATCGACAGGGCCTTGCGCAGGGCGTCCTTGGCGTCGTCGGGGCCGACCGTCAGGACGGTGACCTCGGCGTCGCCGGAGGCCTCGGCGATCTTCAGCGCCTGCTCGACGCCGTACTCGTCGAGCTCCGACAGCAGCCCGTCCACGGAATCCCGGTCGGTCGTGTTGTCGGCGGCGAAACGACGGTCACCGGTCGCGTCGGGCACGTACTTCACACAGACAGCGATCCTCAAGCTCACGGTTCAGGTTCCGTTCTGGTGGTCGGCGTCGGGCGATGACACAGGGGTCACCTCAGAGGTGGTAGGCAAAGCCGCCTGGGCAGCACCGCGCAGGACCACGATTTTTACATACGGTATCTCTTACCGCAATGCTTTCGATGCAGGTGTTGGACGGTGCCTGCGGCAGCAGTGGCGATCCCCTGACGGTAGCTACTACGGGAGCACCCCCCGGGCGGCGGCTCCTGGGCCTTCGCGCCCGCCGCGCTGCCGCGTCACACCACCCGTCGGCCGCCGACGAGGGCCAGCCTGACGAGCTGGGCATCCAGGCAGCCGAGCGCCTCTCCCAACGGGGCGTGCAGCAGCACCAGATCCGCTCGGGCTCCGGCGCGCACGCGGCGCGGCGGGTCGCCGGGCCGTTGCCCGGGGGAGAGGTAGCCGTCCAGTGCCTGCGCGGCGGTGAGCCGCTCCCCGGGGCCGACGACCGCGCCCGAGGGGGTGCGCCGCCGCACCGCCGCCCGCATGACCGCCCACGGGTCGAGCGGCCCGTACGGGGCGTCGCTGGACAGCCCCAGCGGCACGCCGGCCGCGCGCAGCGAGGCGCAGCGGTACAGGTCGTCGTGCTCGGACGCGGGGGTGCCGTGCAGGTAGTCGTCGCCGCGGTCGGCGAGGAAGCCCGGCTGGGTCACCACCCGCAGGCCGAGCCGGCGGATGGTCGGGATGACGTCGGTCGGCACCAGGGAGGCGTGTTCCAGCCGGTCCCCCGGCAGGCTGCCGGCCTCTTCGAGCGCGACCAGGAACAGCACCAGCGACTCGCGGGTCACGCAGTGCACGGCGACCGGCCGACGGGCCCGGTGCGCGGCGGCGACAGCCTCGACCAGCTCGTCGAGGGCGGGCAGCCCGGAGTCGGCAAGCACGATCTTCCAGGGGCCGGCCTCCGGCCGGTGCCGGCCGGGGCCGGGATCCGGCATGCCGCCAGGCCCCGGGGCGTCGCTGAGCGGCGCGCCCAGCAGCAGCACCCGCTGGGGCAGTTCGCCGCTCGCCGTCGCCGCCGAGATCGCCGCGACCGTGCCGGGGTCCAACTCCGGGCTCGCGTCGGTGACGGCCGTGACGCCGTAGCCGGCCAGCAGCCGGCCCAGCCCGGCCAACGAGGGCGGCCCGCCGCGCGGCAGCCGTGCGCGCAACCAGTCGTCGGCCCGCCACAGCCGGCCGGTCGGGCGCCCCTCGTCGTCCCTCTCGACACCGGGGTGGTCCGCGCTGTCGAGCCCGACGGCCTCGGCGGCACGGGAGTTGAGCACCCACAGCGCGCCGCTGCGGTGCTGCAGCCGGACCGGCAGGTCGTCGCGCAGCCGGTCCAGCCCGGCCGCATCCAGGTCTCCGGCGGTGGACTCGTGGTAGCGCACGCCTCTGATCCAGCCGTGCCCGTCCGGTGTCGCGTGCTGCAGCACCCGGGCGAGTCCCGCCGGGTCCCTGGTGGTGGCCGGGTCGCAGGGGGTGGACGCCAGATCGGCGGCGGTGGCGAACAGGTGCATGTGATGATCCGTCAACCCGGGCAGAAGCGTGCCGCCGTGTGCCTCCATCAGCTCCTCGGCCCGGTCCGCGCGCAGCAGGGACCGACCCAGCTCCAGCACCCGGCCGCGCCCGATCCGGACGTCGAGCAGCTCACCGTCCACCTCCGCGCCGCGGATCAGCAGGCCGTTCACGGTGCGGCGATCCCGAGCTGTCGCAGTACGGCACCGGTGTCGGCGCCCAGCCCGGGCGCGGCGGCGAGTGGGGTCCTGGCCACCGGCGCGGCGACCGGAACCCGTTCCGTCCCGGTGTCCACCGCCCAGCCGGTCCCGGCCCGCTCCACCCGCGCCCCGGGGGCGGTCCCCGCCGCTCCGTGCACGGTCGCCGCCACGACGTCCGCCATCGCGACGTCCCACAGCACCCCGCCGCCGCCCTCGGGCTCGGACAGGGCCAGCGCGGCGGCGGTCAGACCGGTGAGCGGGTCGGCGATCGCGTCCCCGCAGAAGACCGGCAGGCCCTGCCCGTCGCACGCCAGCAGGCCGCTCGCGGCGGCCACGTCGTCGCCGAAGCCGACCCGGTCCGAGGCCCGGCCGCAGGCGGTGATCGACACCCAGGTGCAGCCGCGCTCCACCTCGGCCAGGGCGTCCAGCCCGAACCCGGCCAGCGCCCGGGGACGGGACGCCTCGACGACGATGTCCGCCCTGCGCACCAGCGCGTGCATGGCGGTGCGACCGGCGGGGTCCGCCGGGTCGAGCGCGACCGAGCGGTGGCCGCCGTGCAGCAGGTCGTAGAACGGCCGGTTGCCCAGCCGGGCGCCGTCCGGACGTGAGGGGACCTCGACCTTCACCACGTCCGCGCCCGCCAGCCCGAGCAGTTGCGCGCACAGCGGACCGGCCCACAGCGCGCTGAAGTCCACCACCAGCAGCCCCTCCGCCGATCGCGGCCGGCCCGGCCTCGGCGGCTCGGCGCGACGGCCAGTGCCGCCTGCGTTGCCCGTGCCGTCCGCGTGTCGCGCGAGTGCCCGGACCGAGCCGGCGGCCAGACTCAGCAGCGTTGCCCGCTCGTCCAGCTCGGCACCGCTGTGCGCGGCCAGCCAGGCGGCCAGCCGCTGAGGCAACCGCTCGTCGAGGTCATGGCCGATCAGTGCGCTCCACAGCAGCGGGTCGTCCGGGCGGGCGGACGACACCGCCGCCCAGCCGTCCAGCGTCGGCAGCAGTCGGCAACTCCCGCCGACGGACAGCCGCCCCCGGCGGCTCCCGCCGGTGAGCGCCGCACGCTCGGCCAGCAGCCGCGCCCCGTCGATCCGGACGGGGTGTCGGGTGCCCGTGGTGGCCAGCTCGACGTGGTCGGCCATCCGACCGGCCCAGGAGGCGGCGTCGCCCGCAGGCACGATCGGTGGGCCGGTACTGTGGCCGGTCAGCGGCAGGACCCCGCTCCGCGCCCAGTCGCGCGCCGCGTCGGCGGGAGAGCCTGGAGAACAGCTGACCATGTCAGGATGCTAAGCCAGGATGATGTTGTCTCCGAGTGTGATCTCCGTGGAGGGGCTGGCCGCAGGGGCGGCCCACGCCCCCCTGCTCGCCGAGGGCGGTGTCGTCGTCGACCCGCTGCTGCTGGTCGACCTGGACCGGCCCTTCGGCAGTACGGCCGTTCTCCGCCGAGCCGTCGAGCGGGCCCAGGAGTGCGACCGCCTGCTCGTCGGCGTCACCCGGTCCGCCGCGCCCTCGGCCGCCCTGCCGGCCCCGCTGGCCGAGGCGCTGGACCTGACGCTGGCGCGGGCTGACGGCGCGGACCGCCGTCTGGTCGCCGTCGAGGACCCCGAGGCCGAGGCCGGCGCGCTGCAGGGCCATGCGTTCGACAATCCGGAGGCGGCCGTCGTCCTCGGCCAGATCCTGCGGACCGGACCGCGGCTCACCGTGCTCCAGGGGCTCGACGCGGAGTCGCTCGCCTACTCCACGCTGCTGGCCGGCAGCGGCTTCGCCCGCTGGCTGGCGGCACGTGGCGACCGGCCGGTGCCGCCGCCCGCGAAGGCCGAGACCGTGCTTGTCCGCCGTGACGGCGACACCCTCCACCTCACGCTGAACCGGCCCGAGCGGCGCAACGCCTACGGTCGGGAGCTGCGGGACGCGCTCGTCGCCGCGCTGGACGTGGCCCGCCTGGACCCGACGGTGGCCGACGTCGTCCTGGACGGCAACGGCCCCTCCTTCTGCTCGGGCGGGGACCTCGGCGAGTTCGGGGTCGCCACCGATCTGTCGACGGCGCACCTGGTGCGCACCCGTGGTGGCGCGGCCCGGTCGGTGCACGAGCTGCGGGGCCGGGTCACGGTGCGGGTGCACGGCAGCTGCGTCGGGGCCGGGATCGAGCTGCCGGCCTTCGCCTCCCGGATCGTCGCCGACCCCGGCACCGTGTTCCGGCTGCCGGAGCTGGGCATGGGGCTGATCCCCGGCGCGGGCGGCACGGTGAGCATCCCGCGCCGCATCGGCCGCTGGCGCACGCTCTACCTGGTGCTCAGCGGCTGCTCGCTCGATGCCGGGCAGGCCCTGCGCTGGGGCCTGGTCGACGAGGTCGAGCCGGTCGGCTTGCCGCGCATACCGTACGACCCGCGCCCGGCCCGGGTCAGGCCGGCAAGCAGGCGCTCACAAAGCGCCGCGGCGGATCGCGGTCAGGAGGCGAAGGGGTCGCCCGGGATCTCCTCGGTGGTGAAGAAGATCGGCGCTCCGTACGAGTCCTCGATGTCGGTGACCACCAGGTCGTCGCGGAGCCTGTCGGTACGGACGTTCTTGCGCTTCAGCCAGCTCTGGACCGAGTCGAGGTCCGTTACCTTGAACCGGAGGCTGTAGATCATGTTGCCCCACTTCGTCACATGGCGGCCCAGGTCGGAGTCATCCTCCAGCGGCTGCGCCAGCTGGAGCAGGCAGTCGCCGAGCTGCACCGTCTGGAACCGCGCCCCCAGGGCGTCGTCGACACCTTCCTGGACCGGGACGGCCTCCATCACGTCGACGTAGGTACTGACCGCCGACTCCAGGTCGCGAACGCCCAGGGTGACGTACAAGAAGCGCTCGATGGTGAGCGGGTGGGACCGCCACATCTTCACCTGGGACGACCAGGTCTCCAGGTCGCGCGGGTCGTTGGGCATGTCCATCTGGCACATCTCGACCATCAGGCCGGCGGTGTCGCGCGGGCTCGGGTAGAAGTACAGCGTCTCCGGGTCGAGCTTCTCGATCTTCCCGCCACCCGGCGCGCCGATGTACACGCCCTTGGCCAGCAGCCGCTCCGCGAGCCCCGGCAGGTCGTCGACCTTGTAGCCGACGGAGTGCAGGTGCTCGCCGAACTTGCTGTAGAACTTGCCGACCGGCTTGTTGACGTCGGCCGGCATCGCCGGTGCCATGGTCTCCACGCACACGTCGCCGACCATGAACAGCCCGGCGTACCGGTCCTCGATCGGCAGGTAGTTGGGCTCGTCGACACCGAGGAAGTGGAGCCCGCCGAACACGTCCTCGTAGAAGCGGTTCAGCTTCTCCACGTCGTCCGACATGTGAATGACATGGATCATCTGGCCGATGCCGTGGCTACCGGTCGTCTTCGCGTTCTTCTTCACGGAGGGGCTCCTCTTCCGAATCGGGTGGTGTCACTTGCCTGTTCTTCGTCCTCAACCGGCCGCGAGGGCGCGGGCGGTCGCTTCGTCGGCCCTGCTGTCGCGCTCGCCGGGTGTGGCCGAGGACAGGGCGTCGAGCAGCACCGCGCGCACGGCGTCCACGTTCTCGGGGACGACGTGGTCGACGACGCCCAGGCGCAGCAGCTCGGTGGGCGTCATCCTCAGGGCGCGGGTCAGCTCCGGCGCCCGGCCGGCGTCGCGGTAGAGGATCACCGCACCCGCTTCCGGGCCTATGACCGAGAAGACCGAGCCCTGGAGCAGGATGAACCGGTCGGTATGGGCGAGCGCCATGGCACCGCCGCTGCCGCCCTCGCCGACGCACAGGCACACACTCACGGACGCCAGGTCCGCCATCGCCAGGAGGGTGCGGGCGATCTCGCCCGCGATGCCTGCCGCCTCCGACTCCGGGGACGGGTCCGCCCCCGGGGTGTCGACGAGGGTGACGACCGGCAGCCGCAACCGGTTGGCGAGCCGGATCGCGCGCCGCGCGAGACGGAAGGCCCCCGGTCCTGGCAGCCCCGGGCGACCGGCCCCGGCGAATCGGTCCATCGCGACGACCACGGCACGCGAGCCGGCGATCGTCGCGAGGCCGGCGCGTACGGCCGGGTCGCAACCACGCAGCTCCACCCACGAGTCGGTCAGCCAGCTCGCCCATTCCAGGCCGGACGGGCGTCGCGCGCCACGGGACCGCCGCAGCAGAAGGTACGGGTCCGCCGGGGTCGGCGTCGGGTCGGGTCGCTCGGGCCGACCCGGCGGCAGCGCCAGCGGCGAGCCCGGGCGGGCACCGACCGCGGCCGCGAGCCAGCCCCACTGCTCACCGTTCGCGGTGATGGCGTCGACCAGCCCTTGCCGGTGGGCCGCTTCGGCGGTGTGCGACGTCGGCGGCGGGAACTCGCCGGTCACCTGGGCGACGACTCGTGGGCCGCCGAACCCGATGGTCGCGCCGGGCTCGGCCGCCCGCAGGTCGGCCAGCGAGGCCCACGAGGCGTAGACGCCGCCCGTCGTGGGGGCGCGGAGCACCGCGGCGGTCAGCTGCCCGCCCGCCGCGTGCCGGGCCACCGCGGACGACGTCCTCGCCATCTGCAGCAGGGAGAGCATCCCTTCTTGCAGGCGCGCGCCGCCGCTGGCGATCGTCTCGACGACCGGCAGGCGGCGTTCGGCGGCGCGGTTGAACGCGCGAACGATCCGCTCACCCGCGACCGCACCCATCGTCCCGGTCTGGCGGCCGGCGTCGCACTCGATCCAGACGGCCTCGGCTCCGCCGAAGGAGACCACGCCGGTCCGGACCGACTCGTCCTCGGACGCGGGGACGGAGTATCCCGCGAACCGGAGCGGGTCCAGCGAGCGCAGGTGCGTGTCCCACTGCTCGACGAGCTCGGGTGAGTCCTCCGCCGCCGGGCCGCGGACGGCCGCCGCCTCAGTCGTCATAACGGTAGAACCCCCGGCCGGTCTTGCGTCCCAGCCATCCGAGCCGGACGTACTGCTTGAGCAGCGGCGGCGGGAAGTACCTCGGGTCCTTGTACTCCTCGTACATCGAGGCGGCCATGTCGTGGACGATGTCCAGGCCGATCAGATCGCTGAGCCGGAACGGGCCCATGGGGTGGTTGAACCCGAGGCGGATGACGCTGTCGATGGAGTCCATGTCGGCCACGCCGCGCTCGAAGGCCCTGATCGCGTCGAGCAGGTAGGGGACGATGAGCAGATTGCCCACGAAGCCGGGCACGTCGTTCACGACGACCGGGTTCTTGCCCATGGCGAGGGCCAGATCGAGCATGGTCTGCACATGCTCCGCGGCGGTCACCGGTGTCCTGATGACCTCGACCAGCTTCATCGCCGGTACCGGGTTGAAGAAGTGCAGTCCGACGACCCGCTCGGGGCGGCTGGTCGCGGCGGCAAGGATCACCAGGGGAATCGTGGAGGTGTTGGAGGCGACGAACGTGTCGGGCCCCACCAGGCGGTCGATCTCCTTGAGGATGCCCTTCTTGAGGTCGACGTCCTCGAACACCGCCTCGACCACCAGGTCGGCATCGGCCACCCGCGCGAGCTCGGTGGTCACACTGAAGCGGGCGGCGGCCTCGCGTGCCTGCTCGGGGCTGATCCTGCCCCGGGCGGCGGTGGCCTCAAGCCCTGCCTCGATGCGCAGGCGGGCCGCCTCGGCGTCCGCCTCCGTGCGTTCGATCCCGACGACCTCGATGCCGGTCTGGGCGGCCACCTGGATGATGCCGGCGCCCATGGTGCCGCAGCCGACCACCGCGATCTGCTTGATCTGCACTGATATGCCTCCTAGTCCTCACTGGCCCGCGCCACGGCGAACGGTTCCGGATCCGCCTCGGCCCAGAACTCATACGGAATGTGCAACGGTAAGCATTACCGTATCTCCGGGCAGGGAAATGCGTCCAGGGCTGCCCCATGTGACCGAGCCCATGTTCACCGGCCCCGCCCCCCCCGTACTCGGGCGGGGGCCGGGCGGGACCCGGGGGGGAACCGTCGGGGACCGCGCAGTATGAAAGTGGGAAGTCGTAGAAGGTGCGGCCGTTGTCCTCGAGCATCTTGCGCACCTCGTCCTCCGGGATGTCGCGCATCGACTCGACGAGGATCTTCCTCGTGTTCGGCCAGTTGCTGTCCGAGTGCGGGTAGTCGCTCTCGAACATGATGTGGTCGACACCGATCCGGTGGCGTGCCTCGATCCCGGCTTCGTCGGAGATGAAGCAGCCGCCTATGTGCCCGCGCGCGAACAGTTCGCCGGGGCTGACCTCACGGTTGACGTCGTTGTACCAGCGGTGGCGCTCCCATGTGTAGTCCAGGCGCTCGAGCAGGTACGGCATCCAGCCGATGCCGCCCTCGGAGAGTGCCATGCGCAGCTTCGGGAACTTGTGGAACACCGGCGACAGCAGCAGCTCGGTCATCGTCGTCACGGAGTTGAGGGCGAAGAGCGAGATGGCGACGACGAAGTTCGTGCTCATGCCCTCCGGTGACACCGTCGGCGATCCGCCGGAGCCGAAGTGCAGCGAGAGGGGGATGTCCGACTCGTTGCACAGGGCGAGGATGGGATCCCAGTGGTCGGTGTGCCAGGAGGGCAGGCCGATACGGTCCGGCAGTTCGGGGAACGTGTAGGACTTGGCGCCCAGGGGCGCCGTGCGGTTGAACTCCTTGACCGACGCCTCGACGTCCCAGTACGGGAGCGTGAGCAGCGGTATCTGCCGTGCGGGGTCGTGCGCGCACCATTCGTCGAGGATGAAGTCGTTGTACGCGCTCACGCAGGCGGAGGCCAGCCCGAGGTCCTTGGACTTGGCGAACGTGCTGCCGGCGAAGCCACCGAAGTTCGGGAAGCAGAGCTGGGCCCAGATGCCCTCGGTGTCCATGTCCTTGATCCGCTGGGCCACGTCGTAGCAGCCGGGCAGCATGTCGTCGTAGGAGCGCGGGTCCATGCCGAAGTCCCTCGGGTCCTTGCCGGCGACGGCGTTCAGGGCGAAGTTGCCGGCCTTCGCGCCCTCGTAGATCCACCAGTCGTTCCCGTCCTCGGCACGCTCGATGCGGGGGGCGGCATCGGCGTACTTGCTCGGCACCCGGTCCGTCCAGACGGTGGGGTGTTCGATGACGTGGTCGTCGACAGAAATGATCTGCAGGTCCTCGGGCAGCATGGCGCCTCCTTGCGCAGTGCGATCGAAATGCTTCTCGCAACACATACGGTATAGTCATCTACCCGCTGGGTCGACACCTCCGGGCAATGTGTTCGCAACATGTCTGCGGACTGTGGACGGCATGCCGTTCGCGCGGTCGCGGAGCCGCGACCGCGCGTCAGGGCCCGCTTGCGGCGCCCCGTGCCCACCAGGTCAGCGCACCTCGATGACGACTGCCCCGGCCTGGCCGCCGCCGGCGCACATGGCGGCGACGCCGATGCCGCCGCCACGCCTGCGGAGCTCATGGGTCAGCGTGGTCAGCATGCGGGCGCCCGACGCGGCGACCGGGTGCCCCAGGCTGCAGCCGCTGCCGAAGATGTTGACGAGTTCCTCGTCGAGGCCGAGCAGCTTGCATGCCGCGGCCGGGACCGCGGCGAAGGCCTCGTTGATCTCCCACAGCGTCACATCGTCGATGGTCAGACCTGCCCGCTGGAGCACCTTCGGAATGACCTCGACGGCGCCCATGCCGGTACGGCGCGGCGCGACACCCTTGGCGGCCCAGGCCCGCACGGTCGCCAGGGGGGTCAGCCCCTGTGCGCGGGCGAGCTCGTCGCTGGTCACCGCGAGCGCGGCAGCCGCGTCGTTCACTCCGGCGGCGTTCCCGGCGGTGATCGAGAAGCCCTCGATCTCCGGGTGCAACGGCTTCAGCGTGGCGAGCTTCTCCAGGGTGGAGCTGCGGCGGGGGTGCTCGTCGACCGCGAAGTCGGCGACCGAGCCGTCCTGGCGGGTGACCTTGATCGGCTCGATCTCGTCGAGGAAGACGCCGGCGTCGATGGCCGCGACGGCACGCGCGTGCGACCGGAAGGCCCAGGCGTCCAGCTGCTCACGGGTGAGCCCGGCCTCCTGGGCGACGTTCCAGCCGGTGCTGAGGGTGACGTCGTCGGTCGCGTCCGCCGTATAGGGGAACGTCGGCGCGATCCGCTCCTCGAACTGGTCAACCGTGCCGGGCACGCGCCACACGACCTTCGGGGAGAGCGACGAGGACTGCGCGCCGCCGGCGATGACGGCCTGGTCCATGCCGGCCCGGATCGAACCGGCCGCGATGCCGACGGCGGTCAGACTGCCCGCGCAGTGGCGGTTCACCGCCTGGCCGGCGACCTCCGTCATGCCCACGGCGACGGCGGCGTGGCGGGCGAGGTCGCCACCGCCGTACATGGATTCGGCAAGGACCACGTCGTCGAAGCTCTCCGGCGCGAGACCGGACCGCCTGACCGCCTCCGCGACCACGTGGCTTGCGAGTTCTTCGGCGCTCGTCTCACTCAGTGAGCCCTTGTGAGCGGTTCCGATGGCGGTGCGGACGGCACTGACGATCACGGCTTCGGGCATGGCCCACCTCACAGCGATGGATCTGGCACTTCGGACCGCGGCGGCCGCGGGGTGCGGCGGGCGTGGTCCGAAGTATGGCGCTCGTAATGCTAACTGTATAACGTACGATAACCAATATGGGCGGGCGTTCTTCCGCTCACGCCGTCTCCTGGGACGGCCCGACCAAGGAGGACCTCATGGAACTTGCGGGCGCATCCGCGATCGTCACCGGTGGCGCAGGCGGCTTCGGCGAGGCCACGGTGAGACGCCTCGTGGGCGCGGGCGTCAAGGTGGTCATCGCCGACATGGCCGAGGACCGCGCCAAGCGACTGGCCGACGATCTCGGCGAGAACGCGCGATTCGTGCACACGGACGTGACCGACGAGGACTCGGTGCTCGCGGCGATCGACGCCGCCAGGGAACTCGGCCCGCTGCGTGCGGCCGTCGTGGTCCACGGCGGTCCGGCCGCCGGCGCCCGGATCATCAACCGTGAGGGGCGACCGTACCCGGTCGACACGTTCCGGCGCACGGTCGAGATCTTCCTCACCGGCACCTTCACGGTGCTGAGCCGGGCTGCGGCGGCCATGGCCGAGAACGAACCGCTCGACTCCGGCCAGCGCGGGGTCGTGATCACCACGGCCAGCATCGCCGGCTACGAGGGACAGGTCGGGCAGTCCGACTACTCCGCCGCCAAGGGCGGGGTGATCGGCCTCAACCTCACCGCCGCCCGCGACCTGGCGCCGCTGGGCATCCGGGTGATGAGCATCGCGCCGGGCACCTTCTTCACGCCGGCGTACCGCATGTCCGAGGCGGAGGCCCAGGCCAAGTGGGGCCCCGGGGTGCCGAACCCGAAGCGGATGGGCCACGCGGACGAGTACGCCCGGCTGGCGCTGCACATCGTCGAGAACGACTACCTCAACGGTGAGGTCATCCGGATCGACGCGGCCCAGCGGTTCAACATCAAGTGACAGCGTGCGGCGGCCGGTCGGCGAAGGAGTCGCCGACCGGCCGTTCCGTGTGCGTGCGCCGGTCCGGCCAGCGCCCGGAAAGCGAGGCTCAGCGCCCCTGCCAAACCGGGGCCCGTTTCTCGGCGAAGGCACGCGGTCCCTCCACGGCGTCGGCCGAGCCGGTCACGCGGACGCTTTCCTTCGTGGTGAGCTCCCACAGCGGATCATCCGCGGGCCGCTGGGAACCGTGGTACCCCAGGGCGATCCGCTTGGTCGCCTGGACCGACAGCGGCGCGTTGGCGGCGATCCGTGTCGCCAGCCCGACCGCGGCGTCCAGCACCTCCGCCGCTGGCACCACCCGGTTGACCAGGTGCAGTTCGAGCGCCCGTTGGGCACTGATCGGGTCACCGGTCAGCAGCATCTCCAGGCCGACGCGCTCGGGCAGTTGGGTCGCGAGCCGGAAGGCGCCGCCGGCCGCGGCGACGAGCCCGCGCTGGACCTCCGGGAGGCCGAACGAAGCCGTGTCCGCAGCCACGACGAGGTCACTGGCCAGCGCCAGTTCGGTTCCCCCGCCGATCGCAGCGCCGTTCACGGCCGCGATGGTCGGCTTGCTGATGTAGTGACCGACGTACCCCGCCAGCCCCCACTGCTCACGGCCTTCGGGGATGATCCGCTCCCCGCGCATGATCGCTTTGAGGTCGGCGCCTGCGCAGAAGGCCTTGTCGCCCGCGCCGGTCAGCACGACCGCCCGGACGTCGTCATCATGGTCCGCCTCTTCGAGGGCGTCGCCCACGCCGAGGCAGACCGCCTCGTTGACCGCGTTGCGAGCGCCGGGGCGGTTGATGGTGATGACCATCACGTGCCCGCGCCGCTCGACGAGAACGGGGCGCTCGGCAGATACCTGCCCGGTCGAGCTCGGCTCGCTCACGAATCCTCCTCCATGGTTGTGACCGCCCCGGTAGCCACGTGGCTGCGCGGTAGGCGTATAGAAAGCCATACGGTAACTCTAGCGGCAGTGCCGACGGCAGTGCGGCTCAGCCGAACTGCACGACCGCCTTGGCGGGGGCGAGCCTGGATCCGTCCTCCGCCTCGGTCCACACGTCCACCGTCACGGTGGCCACGCCGTCGACTTCCTCGACGCCGGTCACCACACCGCGGGCGGTGACGGTCATGCCCTTCGTGTTCGGCCCGCGGAACTGGCACGAGAGGCTGACGATCCGTCCGGCGTCGCCCATCCACGCCCGCAGGGCGTTGTGCAGGTAGGACCACTGGAGATTGCCCATCCCGAAGGCGGTCGGGTACCCGGCAGCGCGGCCGGCCTCGTCGTCCATGTGGATCGGCACGAACTCGTCGTTGACAGCCGCATAGCGGTTCCAGTTCGCGAAACCGGTCTTCCTGGTGAACGGCCCGATTTCGTCGCCGATCCCGACCTTGCCGCGTGACGTCGCAGTCTGCACGTCCGTCCGTCCTTTCAGTAGCGAATGAGAGTCGACACGGTCCGCTTGACGAGCCGACCGTTCTGGTTGGTCCAGGTCTCCTCGGCGGTGCTGAAGAGCATCAGGCCCAGCCGGCCCTCACGCTCGGTGTAGGGCCCCAGGCGTCGACTGCTGGTGATCACGTCGCCGGGGCACATCCGGTCGCCGTATTCCACCGCCATGCCGCCGTTGAGCTGGAACTCCAGCCCGGGCCCCGGGATGCCGGCCTGGAGCTCGGTGTTGTCGGGGTTGTTGGGCTCGGATACCGCTTCGGTGTCCCGGGCCCAGCTCTCGGCGCACGACCAGGCGAACGGGTTGAACTCCTCGGGTGCGACGATGCCCCGGTGGACGGTGCCGCTGGCGTACTCCTCGCTGACGAAGAGCTGCGGAGCCGGCTCGGGCCAGTACACCGCGAGGGCCCATCGGCGGATGTCGGACACGCTCACCGGATAGCTCACCTGCCGGGCGAGCTCGGTGCCCACAGCGGCCTGCATGGCCGCTGAGATCCTGCTGTCAGTCATGGTGCTCCTTGCGGACCGGGTGGAAGGAACGGCACGGGGGCCGGGGCGGGTGGCGGATTCTCACTCCAGCCGCTCGACGAACTGCCTGAGCTGGCGGATGTTGCGGCACTCGACGACGTCGTCGCAGTGGCGCGCGTACTGGTCCATGACCGAATCGCCGCTGCCCCACGCCGCACGCGGCTCGGGGTTGAGCCAGTACACCCGGCCGGCGCGCTGCCTGATCGCCGACAGGGACTCCACCGACGGCGACCGGTAGTTGGTCCGGGCGTCGCCGAGGACGACGACCACGCTCCGGCTGTCGATCTGCGAACCCCAGCGGTCCCGGAATTCCCGGAACGCGTTGCCGTAGTCCGACCGCCCGTCGAGCCGGACCCCGCTGCCGGACTCGTCGATCCGACGCGCCGCCTCGACGGCGCTGTCCGAGCCTGCGAGCAGGTCGGTCACCTCGTCCACGCCGTCGACGAAGACGAAGCTGCGCACCACCCGGAACTGCGTCCGCATCGCCTGGGCGAGCTGCAGCGTGAACCCGGCGAACGTGGCGACGGATCCGGAGATGTCGGCGAGCAGGACCAGCCCCGGCTTGGGCGGGCGCGGGGGCCGGAACGCCAGTCGCACCGGCGCCCCTCCGGCCGAGAGCGACTCGCGTACCGTGCGGCGGAAGTCGAGCCGGCCCCGCCGGGCGCGTCGGCGCTTCGCGCTCAACTTGCCGGACAACTGTGCCGGCAGCGGCGCCAGGGCAGCACGCAGCGCGACCAGTTCGGCCGTCGACGCGGTCAGGAAGTCGAGGTCCTCCGGCAGCGCGCTCCGCAGGGAGCGCGCCACGGCGGCCGCCCCCCGGTCCTCGACGAGGCGGCGGCGGACCTCGGCCTCGATCTCCTGCCGGAGCCGTTCCACGCGCCGGTCGGCCTCCTCGGCCGCCAGGCGGGCCCTCAGGTCGGACGCAGGGGAGCCGTCGGCCCCGCCGCTGAGCCCTACCAGCCGGTCGCGCAGGTCATCCGGCTCGACGGCACGGAACGTGCGCAGCACAGCGAGCGTGCCGGCCACCGGCTGACCGGGCTGGATCCTCGCGTGCCGGTCGACCAGCTCGGCGACCACGGCACGCAGGCCGAGGTCGTCCTGCTGGTCGAGGACCCGGACGAGCAGTTCGCGCAGCTTGGTTTCGCCGGCTTCGGCCAGACGGGCGGCCAGTCTGCTGCCGACGGCCGCGCCGTCGGCAGCCGGTTCCGGGTCGCCGTCCGGGTCGCCGTCCGGGTCGGCGAGCGCCCCGGAGGAGAAGAACAGGTCGAAGACCGTGTCGAAGGTGCGCCGGTGCCGGCTGCTCTTGACCAGCGTGGCGGCCAGGACGGCCTTGAGCTGATCCGGCCGGAACACGTCCGTGTACTGGAGGCTCCGGACCGCGTCGATGCTCTCGCTCATCGACACGGGCACACCGACCTGGCGGAGTTCGCTGATCAGTCCCTCGACCGCGGCCGGCACGGCCTCGCCTGCCTCGCGAAACGCCCTCGCGGCTCGGCCGGGTCCGGCTGCGCCCGCCCACGGCGGCCCGGAGGGCGTCGGCGCGACGGTCATGACGGAACCCTCCCGAGCTCGCTCGTCGCGAGCTCGATGTCGCTCTGGTGCTTGAGCAGGACCGGGAGGCCCGCGACCACCCCGGCCGGGTCCAGCTCCGGGGACTCGAACAGGAGCAGCGTCCGGGCCCAGTCGATCGTCTCGGAGACGGATGGCTTCTTCTTCAGTTGCAGGCCGCGCAAGGAGCCGACCACTTGGGTGAGCTGGGTCGCGAGGTGCTCGCTGATACCCGGTACGGCGGAGCGGACGATCTCCCGCTCCCGCTCGGCGCTCGGGTACCCGACGTGCAGGAAGAGGCAGCGGCGCTTGAGTGCCTCGGACAGCTCACGGCTGTTGTTGGACGTGAGCAGCACCATTGGCCTGCGGCGGGCCGCCACGGTCCCGAGCTCGGGGATGGAGACCTGGAAGTCCGAGAGGACCTCCAGCAGCAGCGCCTCCGTCTCGATGTCCAGCCGGTCGACCTCGTCGATGAGCAGGACGATGTCGTCCTCGGACCGGATGGCTTCGAGCAGGGGGCGGGCCAGTAGGTACTCCTCGCTGAAGATGTCCTGTTCCAGCGCCTGCCAGTGCTCTGCGGCGGCGTCACGTGAGGCGTGGATCCGCAGCAGTTGCTTGCGGTAGTCCCACTCGTAGAGGGCCTTTGACTCGTCCAGGCCCTCGTAGCACTGCAGCCGGATCAACCGCGCCCCCGTGGCCCGGCTGAGTGCCTTCGCGAGCTCGGTCTTGCCGGTGCCCGCGGGACCCTCCGCAAGCACCGGTTTGCCCAGTCGGCCTGCCAGGAAGACCGTGCCGGCGATCTGCGGGTCCGCGATGTAGCCGACGGCGGCGAGGCTGTCGGCCACATCCTGGGGCGTGGCGAAGCTGTGGCCGGCGCTGCTGTCGTACTCGTCTGCTGCGGGCATGCCTGTCTCTCCCGAGGGGCCGCTCGCGGTCGCTCCGGGAGCCCCTGTCCGTGGCCCCCGAGTGAACCGCCGACGGCACGATCCGTTGTATCGTAGGTCATCCAGTAAGTATTCAAGTTAGCCTTACGGTAATTCGTTTGACAAGACTCCTCGGCCGGTGGTCGACTGACCCCGTGCAAGCGCCGAGCGGTCCGTGGGCGCACGCCGCTCCCGAGGCCCTGCCGCCGGTCGGCCCCTGCGGGAGCCAGCAGTCGCACCCGGCGGGTTCCACGCGTGCCCGTGGCCCTGATCGCCTGGCACGGCCGGCCGCGAAGGTATGAGCGCCGCGAGGCGCCGCGAAACGACAAGGGAGTCCGCATGGACCTAGTGCTCTCGGCAGACCAGAAGCTCTTCCGGGCCACCGTGAAGGGCTTCCTCGAGAAGGAGGCGCCGCTCACCAGGGTGCGGGAACTCGCGGACACCTCGACCGGGTTCGACCGCGAGTGGTGGAGCCGGGCCACCGAGCTCGGATGGGCGGCGATGCTCGTCCCCGAGGAACTCGGGGGCGGCAGCATCTCGGGGGACGGCCTGCTCGACCTCGCCATCGTCGCCGAGGAGCTCGGCCGCGGTGTCGGCCCAGGCCCCCTGCTGGCGACCAACATCGTGCTGGCCGGCCTCGTCGCGGCCACCGACGGCCCGGACCACTCGGACATCGTCGAAGCGCTCGTCTCCGGCGAGAGCGTCGCCACCTGGGCGGTCTACGAGCCCGGCGGGCCGTGGAGCCCGTCGGCGCCCGGGCTGACCGCGAGGGCCGGGAAGGACGGCTTCGTGCTCGACGGCGTCAAGGACCGGGTCGAGCTTGCCGAACAGGCCGACCTGCTGCTGGTGACCGCGACGACCGAACAGGGGCTCACCCAGTTCCTGGTACCGGCGGACGCGGCCGGAGTCTCGGTCGAGGCATCCCGGAGCCTCGACCTCGTCCGGCGCTTCGCGGAGGTCCGCTTCGCCGGCGTGGAGGTCCCCGAATCAGCCGTCGTAGGCCTTGTCGGCCGGGCGGAGCCGCTCGTCGAGCGCCAGCTCCAGGTCGCGATCGTGCTGCAGAGCGCCGAGACCTGCGGAGCGCTGGAGCGGGTGTTCGAGTTCACCACCCAGTGGGCCTTCGACCGTTACTCCTTCGGACGTCCGCTGGCTTCGTACCAGGCGCTCAAGCACCGGTTCGCCGACATGAAGACCTGGATCGAGGCGTGTCAGGCGACCACCGGCGCGGCCGCGCGCGCGGTCCAGGACGACACCGGGGACGCGGCCGAGCTGGTGAGCGTCGCCAAGTCCTATGTGGGGAGCCGCTCCACGGAGATCCTCCAGGACTGCATCCAGATGCACGGCGGCATCGGTGTCACCTGGGAGCACGATCTCCACCTGTACCTCCGGCGTGCGACGGTGAACCGGGCCCTGTACGGGACGCCCGAGGACCACCACCTCCGCATCGCCGACATCATCGCGCCGTCAGAAAGGAAGACGTCATGACCGACAGCACCGCGGAGGCCGTCGAGTCGTTCCGCCTCCGTGCGCGCGCCTGGCTGGCCGAGAACATGCCACGGGTCGACGTCGACGCCGTGCCGCCACCGCCCGGGGACGACGACGCCGAGTGGGTCCGCACACGTGAGCTGCAGAAGAAGCTCTACGCGGGCGGATTCGCCGGTATCGCCTTCCCCTCGGAGTACGGCGGGCTCGGTCTCACCCCCGAGCACCAGCGGGCGTTCACCGAGGAGTCCGAGGGCTACGAGATGCCGCTGCTGCTGAACGTCCCCACGTTCAGCATCTGTGCGCCCACCATCCTGGACATGGCCTCGGAACAGCAGAAGCGCGAGCGCATCTCCGCGGCGATCCGCGGCGACGAGATCCTGGTGCAGTTCCTGTCGGAGCCCAGCGGCGGTTCGGACCTCGCCGGTCTGATCACCCGCGCCGACCGCGACGGGGACACCTGGGTGCTCAACGGGGCCAAGACGTGGAGCACCTGCGCCTACGCCGCGGACTACGCCCTTTGCCTGGCGCGCACCGACTGGGACGCGCCCAAGCACCGGGGGCTGACCATGTTCCTGGTCAAGGTGCACCAGCCGGGGATCACGATGCGCCGCATCACCCAGGTGAGCGGGTCGACCGAGTTCTGCGAGGAGTTCTTCGACGACGTGGTCCTGCCCGCGGACGCGGTGGTCGGCGAGGTCAACGGCGGTTGGGCGGTGGCCTCACGGCAGTTGTTCCACGAGCGGACCGCGGTCGGCGGCGGTTCCCCCTACACCAGCGGCAGGGGTACCGGCCGGGTGAGTACTCCCAAGCCGGACCTGGTCCAGATCGCCCGCGCGGCCGGCCGGACCGCCGACCCGCGGGTGCGCGAGATGCTCGGTGAGGGACACGCAATGGAGAAGGTGCAGGAGCAGCTGGTCCGTCGTGTCAGCGTCGGCCTGGAGACCGGCCAGATGCCATCCCCGGCAGCTTCGATCATGCGCCTGTTCCACGCGGAGACCGACTGGCGGGTCGACGACCTGGCGCTGCGGATCGCGGGAGCCCTGGCCGTCAGCGGCGAGGGAGTCGGCCGGGTCGGCGACAACTACCTCATGCGGCAGGGCGCCAGCCTTGGCGGAGGCAGCACCGAAATGTCGCGGAACATCATCAGCGAGCGCATCCTCGGGATGCCGCGCGAGTACGCGGCCGACCGTGATGTGCCGTTCAGCCAGGTCAAGCGCAGCCGTAGCTGACCCGAGTCGTCCTCCGTGCGGAGCCGGAACGTCGGGCCCGCACGGAGGACCGAGTCTCTCCCGGGTGGGCCGGGGCGGGCGTACCG
>NZ_JBHYXC010000031.1:0-79230 GCF_042751495.1 Streptomyces sp. NPDC059373
GTCCCGCGGCGTCTGGCGCGGTGCATCGCAAGGCGGAGATTCGCCCTCGTGGGCTACTCGGGCGATTCGACAACGCAGCGAGGCGCCGTGCCAGGCGTCGCGGGACAGGCGGGATTTTGACGACAGGGCCTAGGGGCGTGAGGACGGGGAAGGGGAGTCGGTGCCAGAAGCCCACCAGGCGGGAGCGCATGCCACGGCCGCGTCGACCATGTCGTCCTTCGTCAGCGAGGCATCGTTGAGCCACGCCTTGATGGCCCCGGCGAAGCCGTGCGCCATGAACTCGGCGATCACGTGGCGGTTGGCGTCGGGCAGCTCGGAGTCGCCGCGGGCCATGAAGGCAAGGGTGTATTCGTTGAAATGGCGTACGAGCGCCGCGTACACCCCGCTGTCTGCCGGATCGCCGAGGGAGTTGCGGTAGACGTCCCTGAACCGGTCGATGTGATCCGCGACCTCCGCCGTGGCGAGGCGAAGCAGCTGCTGAGGTGAGTACCCGCCGTGCGCCCGACGCTCCTGCTCCCGTTGGTGACCACGTTCCAGGTCGGCGTAGAGCACCTGGATGAGCAGGTCCAGTGGGGTGTCGTAGCGGTTGTAGAAGGTTGCTCGGGTGACCCCGGCGCGATCCGCCAGTTCGGCGACGGTGATCCGGGAGACGGGCTGCTGCGCAGCGAGTTCCACGATGGCCTGTTCGAAGGCCCGGGTCGTCCGCGTGATGCGTGGGTCCGTCCGGCCGTTCAGTGGGCTGCCCTCCTGTCGATGCGGCGGACACGCCGCCACCCGCTAGCGGCGGCCTCCCGTCGATTTGTACTGCGTACACGTTGCACTCTGCCGCAGCCAATGTTTTTATACATCTGTCAAATAGTAAGGGGAAGGAGACTGTCATGGCCCGCCACTCCTCGATCTCACCCCAGGAAGCCGCCGACCGACTGGCCATCCGTGAGCTGATCGACGCCTACGCGCACTGCGCGGACCGGCGAGACGCCAAGGGCCAGATGGCCCTGTTCACCGAAGACACGGACTTTTTGGTGTTCATGGACGCCACGGCGGCGGTGCCGACGCAGGAACTGCACGGACGCGAGGCCCTCGCCCCGGTATTCGACAACCTCAACGCCTACCAGGCAACCACGCACTTCAACGGCCAGAGCACCGTCACCCTGGACGGGACCCGGGCGACCGGAGAGAGCTACTGCCTGGCCCACCACATCTCGGCCGGCGACGACGGACAGCGCACGATCATGATCGCCTCGATCCGCTATCTCGACGAATTCGCCAAGCAGGACGGCGAGTGGTACTTCGCCGAGCGTCGGCTGATGGTCGACTGGACCGAGACGCGCCCCTCCCACCCCTGACCGCCCGGGCAGGCCCATTGGCGTCAGCCCCGCGCGGACGCACTCACTGCCCCCGCTGACCCTCGACAACGACCACAAAAACTCCTGCGACACCGCAGCTCCGCGCTACCGGCAGGGCATGTCAGTCGTTTCGAAGCGGCGACCGCCCTTCGGGGCTCGGACCTATGCCCCGAGTTGCGTGATCTGCCGTGTCCGCAGAATGCGGGGCCCGGCACCGTCCAGTCGGGCGACAGCGATCATCGCTCGCCCCAGGTGCTCGGTGCTGGTCACATATCGGGGTGCCAGTCGACGCAGGAGCGGATAGAGCCAGGACGTGAGCCGGTAGACCAGTCGGTACCAGCCCGTGCCGGAGGTTTCCCCGTGTACGGGCTGGATCCATCCGGGACGGAAGGCGTAGGTGCGCATGTCCATGGCCATCAGAGCGTTTTCCGTGCGACCCTTCACCCGGGCCCAGGCCGCGCGCCCTTGTTCTGTGCTGTCGGTGCCTTCTCCCGATACGTACACGAATGTCACGTGCGGATTGTCGGCAGCCACTGTCTGCGCGGCGGCCAGGGTGTAGGTGTACGTGATCTTCTCGTATTCCGATGTGCTGCGCCCTGCTGCGGATACTCCAAGGCAGTAGAAGCACGCGTCGGCCCCTGCCAGATCCGCTGCTATCGGGGTGAGGTTCGTGAAGTCCGCATGAAGCACTTCACGAAGTTTCTGAGAGCTGCGGCCGAGTGGCCGTCGGACGACAGCGATGACCTCGGTCACGCCCGGGTCTTCCAGGCAGGCACGGAGAACCCCTTGGCCGACCATGCCTGATGCCCCAAAGAGAATCACCTTCACGCCGACACTCCGTCTCAGTTCTGGCCCTGCAGCGACCTGGCGGCCTGCCGGCCTGCCTGCCAGACCGAAGGCAAGCCCATGTCCGTGGCATGCAGTCCGCAGCAGCGCCGAGCACAAGCTATTCGACAGGTGTAAAATAGTCTACCCAGCCAGCCAGCGAGGGAGAGCCTGATGAAACAGCACGCATTGGGCAGCCAGGGCCTGACCGTCGGCATCCAAGGTCTCGGCTGTATGGGTATGAGCGCCTTCTACGGCACCACGGACGAGGAAGAGTCTCTGGCCACCATCGACCGTGCGCTGGAACTCGGTGTCACCCTGTTGGACACCGCCGAGAGCTACGGCCCCTTCACCAACGAGCAGCTCCTGGGGAAGGCACTCACGGGGCGCCGGGAAGCCGCCGTGGTAGCCACCAAGACCGGAATGGAGATCACCGACGACGGCCAGGTGCTCGGCCTCAACGGCCGGCCGGAGTACATCCGCCGATCGCTGGAACGCTCGCTGCGTCATCTGGCTATGGAATTTGTCGACCTGTACTACCTGCACCGGGTAGACCCGCAGGTACCGATCGAGGAGACCGTCGGCGCGATGGGCGAGCTGGTCACCGAGGGCAAGGTCCGCCACCTCGGCTTGTGCGAAGCCGCCGCCCAGACCGTCAGGCGTGCACACGCCGTCCATCCGCTCACCGCCGTCCAGACCGAGTACTCCCTCTTCGAGCGCGGTATTGAGCACGACGGAGTACTCAAGGCCCTGCAGGAGTCAGGGATCGGACTCGTTGCCTACTCCCCACTGGGGCGTGGCTTCTTGTCCGGCGCCATCACCAACCCCGACGATTTCGCCGAGGACGACTGGCGTCGGACAGACCCCCGCTTCCAGGGTGAGAACTTCGAGCGCAACCTCGACGTTGTTCGCGAGGTCCGCCGCATCGCCACTGACAAGGACGTCACTGCCTCCCAGCTTGCGCTCGCCTGGGCGCAGCACCAGGGGGCGGTCGCCATCCCCGGCACCAAGCGCCGCCGTTACCTGGAGGAGAACGTCGCCGCGACTGCGGTGACCCTCACCGCCGAGGACATCGCCGCGATTGAGGCGGTCGCCCCGCACGGCGTGGTCACCGGCGACCGCTACGCACCCGAGTTCATGGGGACGCTCAACGGCTGAGAACGCCACGAGCTCTGCACGCCGGCCACCCAAGCACGCTGCCGGCCCCCGTGCATGCCGTAGACCCAGGTTTCCGAGGCAAGGAACCGTTACCGGGAGACGACGATGGCCGGCGACCGTCGGACCGTCGATTACGTACGGGCTGCAGGCCGTCGCGAGGTTGCCGTCACCGCTCACCCTGCGGCTTGCGCCAGGTCTTGATCTCGGTCGCCGGAAGACACTCGGTGAAACGGTTGTCGGGTGACGCCTCTTGCAAGAGCGCCCGAAGGTCCCGCTCGAAGTCCGCCAGCCTGTTCTCGAAGAGATGCGGCGCAGAGTGGGATAGGGAGAACACCCACGCCACGATGTCGTCCGCGCTGCGCTCGACCACCTGCCCGGCCGAAATGACGTGCCTTGCGAAGGCCTCGAACCCGGCCTTCGCAAGGACCAGGTCCTCGCGGCCCGGCGTGCCGTTGGGAAGTGTTCCCTGGCCCGCACGGCGAAGCGGGCCCAGATACTGCCGCACCAGTTCACCGATCTCGGCGTTGGGCGGGGCAGGGTGGAAAGGCGATTGGGGCCGCGGCTGCGGTACCGATGCCCCGGACTGGTCCTTGAGGTCGCTCATGTGGACGAACGAGCCACCTGGCTCCAGCATCTCGAAGACGGTCGCAGCGACTTGGTCCCGGTCCGTCCAGTGGAAGGAATTGGCGAACACGACGACGCGGAACTCACCCAGGCCGGCCGGCAGGTCCTCGGCTCGGGCAGTCCCCCAACGCGCGTTGGTCACCCCGCGACGCTTGGCCTGTCGCTCGGCCTCGGCCAGCATGTCTTCATCCGGGTCGATGCCGACCGCCTCGGTGAGGAACCGCGCCATGGCGAGCAGCACGGTGCCCGGCCCGCAGCCGACGTCGAGGAGTCGGCCCCGGCCGTCCAGGCTGAGGGCCGTGGCCAGTGTTTCGGCAAAGCCCGGAGCGTACGGCAGCCGGCCGCGCTCGTAGAAGGCTGCACTTCCCTGGAACAGGGTGTTGTCCCACTGCCATCCATCAGGCATCTCAATTCCCCTCGATGAGTTGACGAAGTTGCCCGCGAATCCGAGCCTGTCGGTGACGTCGCGGTCATCGTGACCCTGTCGACCCAGGTGAAGACGCAGATCCCGCAGGTTCTGCACGGTCTCGGCGATGGGGGCGAGGAGGTTGTCGCGGATCTCGGCCAGACGGGCCCGTTGGGCAAGGTCCGGTCGGAGCGGCCGGGCTCAGTGCTCGCCGCGAAAGACTTCCCTCACCTCGCGCACCGCGTAATAGACGAGCACGTAGCCGACCAGCGGGTCGGCCCACCACCAGCCCAGCGCACTGTTCAGGACGAGACCCACCAGGACCGCGGCGGCCAGCAGGCCGTCGATCAGGGTGACCCGTCCCTCTGTGCTGAGCACCGGATTGCCCAGCGCCGCTCCGGTGCGCGCCTTGCCGCCCGCCAGTGCGAACATCACGCCCGCGGTCACCGCCGTCCACGCGATGCCCAGCGCCGAATGGTGCGGATGGAAGCCGATGGCCAGTACCAGCGTGGACTGCACCACCAGATAGACGGCCAGCAACGCGAAGCCAACGCCGATCAACCGCAATGCGCGGCGCTGCCGGACCTCGCCCGTGCCGCTCAACTCCCAGACCACCGCGGTCGAGGCGCCGATCTCGATCAGCGAGTCCAGCCCGAACCCCGCCAGCGCCACCGACCGAGCCGAGATCGCAGCCACCGCGAGCACCACGATGCCGACCACGTTCCAGGCGAGCGTCGCGTATTCCAGGACGAATCCCCGACGGAGCAGGGCCGTGCGTGCAGCATCGTTCGAGGTGGTCACCGAGCGAGTGTCCCAGAGCAGAATCACGGCACCGTCGCGGCCGGATCAGTGGTTGCGGGGTGCATACATGATGACGGCCATGCCAACGAGGCAGGTGACCGCGCCACTGATGTCGAAGCGGTCGGGACGGTAGCCGTCGGCGATCCAGCCCCGCCCCGTAACAGCGAACCTGCGACGTCCTGGCCGACTTCGCGGTCCGGGTCAACACCTGCCCGGATCGCAGCGGCATCGGAGTGAACAGCGCACTTGTCGCCCCCGGGCCCTCCCGCCACGCACACCATGTGTGTGGTGCTAACATCGGACGGGCGATGTAAGCGGCGTCAACTTTCGCAAGGTGTCTCATGTCGAAGTCGAGTGGCCCGTACCACCACGGCGATCTCCGCGTCGCGTGCCTGCGGGCAGCACGGGAGCTCCTGGAGCAGGACGGCGGCGCCGGGCTTTCGCTGCGCGCCGTGGCCCGGCGAGCCGGGGTCTCGCCCACGGCTCCGTATCGTCATTTCGCCAGCCGCGAGACACTGGTCTCCGCGGTCGCGGCGGAGGGGTACCGCGAGCTTGCCGGGTGCCTGGCCGAGGCTCACCCTGCACCCCGGACGCCCGACGACCTCGCCACCGTCGCCGTGGCCTATGTGCAGTTCGCACTCGCGCACCCGGCCCTGTTCCGAGTGATGTTCTCGGAGCCCTGCGACCCAGGTGACGACGGACGGGTTGCCGCGACCGCCGCCGTCTCCGCGTACGTCGACGCCCTCGTCCGGCGCGCCTTCCCGGACACCGGCACCGATGTCGAGGCACTGTCCACCGCGGTCTGGGCCCTGGTTCACGGCCTTGCGTTCCTGCACCTCGACGGCAAACTCGACGCCTCGACCCAGGAGGCGGTCGCCGACCGGGTCCGCGCCGCCGTCCACGCTGTTTCCGGGGTGACATCACAGAGGGCGGGCACTCCGTCGCCGAAGCCCCGGCAGTAGCGGGCGGCGACTCTCGGGCGGTTCCGCGAAGTGGATTCACGGTGGACGACAACCCACGACACGCGTTGTCTGAATTATGAATATTTTTACCCATATCAAACATCGACTGTGAAGGTAGGAAACTGACGTGCAGGCATACGTGATGACCCGATACGGGGACGCGAGCGCGATGGAACTGCGGGATGTCCCTGAGCCGGTGGCACGCGACGGCGAGGTACTCATCCGGGTACGGGCTGCGGGGCTGAACCCGATTGACTACAAGGTTCGTGAAGGCAAGATGCGGTTGGTGAACCGCCTCGACCTGCCCCGGGTGGCGGGCAGTGAGCTGTCCGGGGTGGTCGAGGGGGTCGGCGCCGGCGTCACCCGTTTCGCGGTCGGGGACCGGGTGTTCGCCAGGGTGGACAGGAAGAAGCTGGGCGCCTATGCCGCCTGCGCTGTCGTCCACGAGACGATGGTGGCGAAGATGCCGGAGTCGCTGGACTTCGCCGATGCGGCCGGGCTGCCGCTGGCCGGGTTGACCGCACTGCAGGCACTGCGCGACGAGCTGGGCGTCACTGCGGGAGACCGGGTGTTCATTTCCGGCGGAGCCGGGGGCGTCGGCACCCTCGCCATCCAGCTGGCTGTCTGGATGGGGCGGAGGTGGCCACCACCGCGTCACCCCGCGGCGAGGAACTGGTGCGGTCTCTCGGGGCCACGACGGTCATCAACTATCAGAAGCAGAAGTTCAAAGACGTGTTGAGCGATTACGACGGTGCGTTCGACCTGACCGGCGGACAGGACCTGCCGGACAGCTTCGCCATCCTCAAGCGGGGAGCCAAAACGGTCTCCATCGGAGGAGTCCCCGAGCCGGCCAACGCTCGCGTGGACCTGGACGCGGGCCCGGTGGTGGCCGCCGCGCTGCGGGTAGCGAGCGCCAGGATCCGCCGCCAGGCCCGGCAAAGGGGAGTCGGCTACCGGTACATGTTCATGCATCCCAGTGGTGAGGACCTCGACCTGCTGGCCGGCTTGGTCGACAAGGGCACGCTGAAGGCGGTGACCGACCGAGTCTTCCCGTTCGAGCAGATCGCCGCGGGCTTCGCCTACCTCGAACAGGGCCGCGCCAAAGGCAAGGTCGTCGTCCGGATGTGAGCCGCACTCCCCTGCTTTCGCGGGGCCATCCCCGGGCCGGCGACACATCACAAACGCGCCCTGGGAGGCGTACGCAGCCACCGACGCCACGACCAGGGCGCAGCAACGCCGCACCCACACCTCAGAGTCAACCGCGCCGCCTGCTCCGCCTGCTCCGCCAGAGCGTTCCCTCAATGTCTTCTCAGCGGCGCTCGTCGCACCCCACCTCGCTGACCGTTACGCACGCCCCGTCGACAGAACCCGACGCCCACAGCCCAACGGCCGCAATTGCGCGGAACAAACGGCCGGTTGCGCCCGCAGGCGGCACGCGCCGCTGACACGCTGACGTGCGTCCGACCGATCACCGGGCATCACCGCTCCGCTGACGCCGCCGCGGAATCTCGACAGTCGCGGAAAGTACAAGCTCACGGCGAGTACGGGACCGTGTGGATGCTGTCGGAACCTCCCCGCCGACTCCTACGCCGACTTCCTGCGCCGTCCTGAGGAGGCGGATCGCATGGCCGACGCCTCCTACCGGGCGGCCCGCGCCGCTGCCCGCACGGAGGTGCCGCTGCTGGCGGCAGGGAACACCACCACGCGCCAGGCCGCCAACCAGCTCGCCAACCGGCTCGCCGCCGACCACCAGCTCGAGTACGGCGGCTTCGCGCTCGGCCTCAGCCGAGGCGAAGGTTCCAGCGGCTGGTGCGTCCGGTGAGCTGGGTGATGGACAGAGGCAGCACGTCGATGCGCCAGAACGCTGTTGGCGGCGCGGCCAGGGCGTGCACGATCGCGGCGCGGATGACAGCGGGTTCTGTGACGGTGAGAGCGCGTCCGGTGCCTGGGGGCAGGGCGTCGAGCCAGGTCCCTACGCGCCGGCACAGATCGGTCACCGATTCGCCGCCGTGCGGGGCGACGGTCGGGTCGCTGGTCCACGCGCCGAGGCCGGCGGGGTCTTGGTCGGCCAGCTCGTCCAGGGTGCGCCCGCGCCAGGTGCCCATGTCCAGGTCTCGCAGCGCGGGCTCCACGAGGGCCAAGAGCCCGAGGGCGTCGGCGGTCTGACGGCACCGCAGCGAGGGCGCCGTGAAGTGGTGCTGGGCCGCCGGGGGCAGTGCCGCGGCGGCGGCACGGGCCGCGTCCAGGCCGCGTGCATCCAGCGGCTGGTCGTCGTCGAAACGCGCTGCGCGCAGCGCGGGGCCGGGGGCCGCGGCCAGCAGGGTCAGCCGGATGGTCATAGGGCGGTCCTTCCGCGGGGAGCCGCTGGTGGCGCTCGGGTGATGCTATCGGGACTGGTCAGCGCGCCGTGCGCCCGGTGGCGTGGACGGACTGTGACCGACGCGGCCTTGGCCGGAGCGGCGGCGGACCGCTACCGTCATAGCGATAAGGCGACGGCGCGAACGGAAGCCCGGTGCAAGTCCGGCACGGTCGCGCCACTGTGTGTCCGGCCCCGCCCCTGGTGAAAGGGGGTGGGTGACGGCGAGTCAGACCCTTGCGCCGTCGTCGCGTGCTCCACCAACACGGGACGCGTGTTCCCGAAGGAGGTCTCGCCGTGGCTCACTCCGCCATTGCCCCCGCCCCGCTCTCCCCGCCCGCCGTGCTCAAGCTGCCGATCCGGGCGATCCTGCCCTGGGCGGCGTTGTTCGGCCTGCTGATGCTGGTCCTGCTCTACTTCGTCGGTGCCGAGCAGGGCGCCACCTCCCTGCTGTCCGGCGCGGGCGTCCACGAATGGGTCCACGACGGACGCCACCTGCTCGGCTTCCCCTGCCACTGAAGACCCGAGGGGAGCACCGCATGAACTCACTCACCGTCCGCGCGCTGCTGGTGCGCGGCATGCTCGCCGGCCTGGCCGCCGGGCTGCTGGCCTTCGGTCTGGCCTACCTGATCGGCGAACCGGGCGTGAACGCGGGCATCGCCTACGAGGATGCCCACACCCACGAGCACGGCATGGAACTGGTCAGCCGCGCCCTGCAGTCCACCGCCGGTCTGGCCACCGCAGTCCTGGTCTTCGGCACCGCCGTGGGCGGCATCGCCGCCCTGGCGTTCTGCTTCGCGCTAGGACGCATCGGCCGCTTCGGTGCCCGGGCCACCGCCGCTCTGGTCGCCGCGGGCGCCTTCGCCACCGTCTACCTGGTCCCGTTCCTGAAATACCCGGCGAACCCGCCCGGGGCCAACGACCCGGCCACCATCGGCAAACGCACGACGCTGTACTTCCTGATGATCGCTCTGACCGTGCTCCTCGCCCTGGCAGCGGTGATTCTGGGGCGCCGCCTGGCCGGGCGCTGGGGCAACTGGAACGCCACCCTGGCCGCCGCAACCGTCTTCATCGCGGTGACAGCGGTGGCCATGGTGTTCCTGCCGGCGGTCAACGAGACACCCAAGGACTTCCCGGCCACCGCGCTGTGGCAGTTCCGCCTCGCCTCACTCGGCATCCAAGCCCTGCTGTGGTCCACCTTCGGCGCGGTCTTCGGCTACCTCGCCGAACGCGTCCTGGAACCCAAGCCCCACACCGAGGAGGCCCCCGCCAGGGCCGAACGGACGACAGCCGCCTCCCACTGACACCCAGGCACCCACAAGGACCCGCCGGGGGCGCGCCCGGCGGGTCCTTCGCATACCAGCATCAGCTGCGACGGCTGACCTGACGGGCCCATCACTGGGACGTCATTGCCCGGATCCGCTCGCGCGGGCCTGGCGACCCGGGAGAAGGTCAGGCGGCGAGGGCGTGGCCATTGCGTTCCACCATGGTCGTGATCGTCAGTGCCGAGACACTGAGCGCGGGCGCCCGCAGCTTCCATCAACCCGCAGATGAGGCGTCGGAGACCGCCTGGGGATAGAGCACGCTCGGGTCGGCGGCGAGAGCGGCCTTGAGCTGGACGGTGGGGTCGTCGGCGAGAACCTCGATCCTGCCGGCCTCGAGGCCGTCGAGTGCGGTGTGTACGACGTCGGCGGGGTCGTTCTTCTCGATGTCCCAGCCGGCCATCATGTCGGTGTCGGTGCTGGAGAGGTGCAGGCCCACCACGAGCGTTCCCTGGCTTGCGAGTTCGAGGCGGATGCCGTTGGTCAGGCTCCACTCGGCCGCCTTCGCGGCGCCGTAGGCGTTGGCTCCGTCGTACGCCATCCACGACATCGCCGACAGGACGTTCAGGATCGCGCCGCCACCGTTGCCGGCCAGGACGGGGGCGAATGCGCGGACCATGTCGAGCGTGCCGAAGAAGTGGGTGTCCATCTCCAGGCGAATCTTGTCCGGGTCGCCGGTGACGAGGTTCTGGAGGGTGAAGACACCGGCGTTGTTGACCAGGAGCGTGACGTCCGAGGCGTCGGCCGCCGCAGCTTCGACCGACGCCGGGTCGGTGATGTCGAGTCGCAGGACCTCCACGCCAGGGATGTCGACGCTCTCGGGAGTGCGGGCGGTCGCGTAGACCTTGGCCGCGCCCCGCGCCAGCAGTTGCTGGGCGAAGTGCCGGCCGATGCCACGGTTCGCACCGGTCACGAGAGCGACGGAACCTGCGATCTTCATGGTGACTCCTTGCTGACCTGCGGTGATTTATGGGTGATCCATGCACGGGCTACGCTAAAACCTGACGTCAACGTCAGAGGCAAGAGCTGTGGGCCGGATCACCCGAGGAGACACTGATGCGCATCGGCGAGCTGGCCGCCAGGTCGGGCGTGAGCGTGCGGGCGCTGCGGTACTACGAGCAGCAGAACCTGCTGGCTTCCGAGCGCAGCGCCAGCGGGCAGCGGCACTATCCGGAGAGCGCGGTCGAGCGCATCGAGCTGATTCAGCAGCTGTACGCCGCGGGGCTGGCCAGCAAGAAGATCGTGGAGCTGATGCCGTGCATCGTGACCGGTGACGTGACCCCGGAGCTGATCGACCGGCTGTCCGCCGAGCGGGACCGCATCGACGAGCAGGTCAAGAGTCTGGTGAACACCCGGGACAGGCTGGACGGCATCATCGACGTGGCCACCACGGCCAAGAACCACGGGCGGCCCTGCCCTCGTTGACCTCCGTTGATCCTCTTGATCACTTGCTGGGCGGCGCCTACGCTCACGTGCCCATGGAGACGGGGGAACCGGAGAACGGCCGGCGGGCGTGGCGCGATCGGCCGGCCGGACATCGTGTGGCCGCAGGGCTGCTGGCGGGGGCGGCGGGGCTGGCCGTTCTGGGCGTGGTGTTCGTCGCGGTGCCGGGTGTGGTCGTCGACCACGATCTCGCCGGGGCGAGCGTCGCGCCGCAGGATCGGCTGAGCGCGGTGAATGAGGTGCGTACGACGCTTCTTCAGCTGGTCGGCGGCGTGGTGGTGCTCTTCGGTGCGTACGCCACGTGGCGGCAACTGCGGGTCAGCCAGGACGGTTTGCGGGCCACGCAGGAGGGTTACGTCACCGACCGCTTCAGCCGGGCTGTCGACCAGCTCGGCAGCGAGAAGCTGGAGGTGCGGATCGGCGGGCTGCACGCGCTGTGGCGGATCGCGGAGCAGTCCGCCCGCGACCGTGAGGCCATCATCTCGATCCAGGCCGCTTTTCTGCGTACGCGTCTGCGCTGGCCGCCGCCCGACGGGGCGCAGGCCCCAGGGGTGGACGTGCCCATCAACGATGTGGCGCCGTTGGAGACCCGCGCTGCCGATGCCCAGGTGGCGCTCACCGCGCTCGGGGTGCTGTGCCGGCACCGGGAGCAGTCCTGGGTCAACCTCAGCGTGACCGATCTGCGCCGGGCGGACTGTGACGGGCTGTGGCTGCCCGAGGTCAACTTCGACCGTGCCTGCATGGAGGCGGCGGGGTTGTATCGCGCCAATCTGACCCAGGCGTCCCTGGTCTCGGTGAACCTGCGGCACGCGGACTGCAAGACGGCGATTCTCCGCAGGGCGCGCTGTGTTCTGGCCGATCTTCGGGGCGCGCGGCTGGTCGAAACGGACTTGCGCGACGCCGACTTCACCGAGGCCGACCTGCGCGAGGCGAAGCTGCGCAAGGCCGATGCCAACGGCGCCGTCTTCCGCCGTGCCGATCTGCGCCTGGCCGACGTGCGGGGCACGGATTTCAGAACGGCCGACCTTGCCCAAGCACGCCTGACCGGCGCCTTGGCCAGCGAGTACACCCGGTGGCCGGCCGGCTTCGACCCCTCCGCCGCCGGCGTCGTCGAGACCGAGGACCCTGGCCCGGAGCCCTCCCCCCTCCTCCAGCCGCCGGGGATGACGTGGGAGGCGCCGCCGCTGCGGTCCTAGGAGGAGGGGGCGCGCTGGGCGGCCATGCGGGCGGGGGCGTTGGTGGCGCCGAAGCCGCGGTAGCCGCGGATGCGCTGGACGACTTCGAAGAAGACGCGGCGGCCGATGGTCTCGGTGTAGAAGTGGAGGAATTCGGCGTCGCCGTCGCGGTCGTAGAGGACGCCGAGTTCGCGCATCGAGGCCACGAGGTCTTCGTCGAGGTCCCAGCGGGCGAGGAGGTCGTCGTAGTAGTTGCCCGGGATGGGCAGGGTGCGGCCGGCCGCGTCGCGGACGGCGCGGGCGGCGGCGAAGATGTCGTCGCAGGCGAAGGCGATGTGCTGGACGCCGGGGGATGATCCGCCGGGGGGCATGTTGAGGGCGAGGCGGACGGCGGCGCCGGGGTCGGTGAAGGCGCGGCTGCGGACGAGGCCGTAGGGGTCGGCGAGTTCGAGGCTGTCGGCGGGGGCGAAGCCGAGGACGGCGCGGAGGAAGAGCGCCTCCTCGTCGAAGCGGTCGAAGGGCACCGGCAGGGCGACGTGGTCGATGCCGGTGAGCAGGCCGGGACCGGCCGGTGGATCTTCCGGCCCGGCGCCGAAGTCGGCTTCCCAGTCGGGGCCCGCGCAGAAGAGCACCGCGGTGCGGCCGTCGCCGGCGACCAGGGGGAGGTCGGCCTCGTCGGGGCCGCGGCGGCGCGGCTGGGGGCGGGCCCGGAAGGCCTCGGCGCGGGCGGCGGCGCGGGCGGTGTCGTCGGCGTAGAGGCCGAAGGCGGCCAGTACGGGGCCGTCCGCCTGGTCCTGGTCGGGGCGGGCGTCGGGCTCGCGGTTGACGACGACCCGGGCGCCGCCGTGCCGCCACAGCTCGGCGGCCTTGGTGCGGTGGGCGCCGGTCCGGGTGAAGCCCAGTGCCCCGAGGACGCCGGTGAGCCGGTGGGCGGCGGTGTCGTCGACGGCCAGCTCGGCGAAGGCGTAGCCGGACAGCGGTGCGGGGGCGGGCGGGTCGAAGAGCGCGACGCGTTCGCGGACCCGCAGGGCCTCCTTGTCGCCGGCCTCCGCGGCCTCGTCGAGGCTGTCGCGTACGGACTCCTCCAGGAACAGCAGTGAGCGCACGGCGTCGTCGGCGGTGCGTACGCCGTCGGCCTGCCGGAAGACGTCGTTGAAGATCTCCAGGGAGAGCGGGCCCCGATAGCCGGCGGCGAGCACGTGTTCGGTGAAGGCGGTGAGGTCGAAGCCGCCCTGGCCGGGGAAGCAGCGGTAGTGGCGGCTCCACTGCAGGACGTCCATGGCCATGACGGGGGCGTCGGCGAGCTGCAGGAAGAAGATCTTCTCGCCGGGGATGTCGCGGATGCCGGCCGGGTCGGCGCCGCGCGACAGGATGTGGAAGCTGTCGAGGCAGATCCCGAGGTGGGGGTGGTCGGCGGCGGCCACGATCTCGTACGAGTGCCGGTAGTCGTTGACGTGGCGGCCCCAGGCGAGGGCTTCGTACGCGAGGGAGATGCCGCGCCGGTGGGCGTGTTCGGCGAGGGTGTGCAGCTGCTCGGCGGCGAGGGCGTTGTCGTCGATCGCCTGCTCGGAGACGTTGGAGCAGACCAGCATCATGGGGGCGCCGAGCTGCTCCATGACGTCGAACTTGCGCTCGGCGCGCCGCAGGTTGCGGGCGAGCTGGTCGGCGGGGACGGCCTCGAAGTCGCGGAACGGCTGGTAGAGCTCGATGGCGAGGCCGAGGTCGTCGGCCCGCCGGCGCACCTCGCGGGGCGACAGCGGGCAGTTGATGAGGTCGTTCTCGAAGATCTCGATGCCGTCGAAGCCCGCGCGGGCGATCGCGGCGAGCTTCTCCTCGAGCGTGCCGCTGATCGAGACGGTGGCCAGGGACTTGCGCATGCGCGTTCCTTTCGGGTCGCGGGAGGTCACGCGACCTGGGCCGACACGAGGCCGGACAGGTGCTCCAGCATCCGGTCGGCGTCCGGCTCGAGGCCGGTGAAGAGCCGGAAGGCGTCGGCGGCCTGGTAGACCGCCATGCCGCCGCCGTCCACGACCTGGCAGCCGGCGGCCCGGGCCTGGCGGACCAGTTCGGTCTCCAGGGGGCGGTAGACGACCTCGGCGATCCACAGGTCGGGGCGCAGGAGGTCCGGGTCGACGGCGCTGCCGGGGTGGGCGGCCATGCCGGTGGGGGTGGCGTGGATCAGGCCGTCGGCCGCGGCGAGGCGGGCCGGCAGCTGCTCCGGGCCTGCGGCCTCGGCCCGGTCGGCGCCGAAGCGGGCGCCGAGCCGGGTGGTGAGGGCGGCGGCGCGGTCGAGGTCGGCGTCGATGACGGTGAGCAGACCGGCGCCGGTGGTGAGGGCGGCATGAGCCACGGCGGCCCCCGCGCCGCCCGCGCCGAGCAGGACGACGCGGTCGGCGGCGGCGCCGGGCAGCGTACGGGCGAAGCCCCGGGCGAAGCCGGACCAGTCGGTGTTGTGGCCGATGGCCGTGGTGCCGTCGAAGACGACGGTGTTGACGGCGCCGATGGCTTCGGCGTCCGGGGAGAGCTGGTCGAGGTGGCGGAGGACGATCTGCTTGCAGGGGTGGGTGATGTTGAGCCCGGTGTAGCCCAGGGTGCGGGCCCAGTGCAGCAGTTCGGGGGTGGCGGCGGGGTCGATGCCGAGCTCGTCGAGGTCGATGGCGCGGTAGACGAGGTTCAGTCCCGCGAGCCGTCCCTCGCGCTCGTGGAGGGCGGGGCTGAGCGAGGCGCTGACGCCGGAGCCGATGAGGCCTATGAGATGGCTCATCGGCGTTCCTTGACGAGGGTGCAGGCGCGGTCGACGGCGAAGGCGTAGCCCTGGATGCCGCAGCCGGCGATGACGCCGTCGGCGACGCCGGAGACGTAGGAGTGGTGCCGGAACTCCTCGCGCTGGTGGATGTTGGAGATGTGGATCTCGACGATGGCCAGTCCGTCGCAGGCGGCGAGCGCGTCGCGCAGGGCGACGGAGGTGTGGGTGTAGCCGCCGGGGTTGATGACGACGGCCGCGTGGTTGAGCCGGGCCTCGTGGATCCAGTCGATCAGTTGGCCCTCGTGGTTGCTCTGCCGGCAGTCGGCGGTGAAGCCGTGGCGGGCGGCGGTGTCGGCGACGAGTTTCTCGACGTCGGCGAGGGTGTCGGAGCCGTAGATCTCGGGCTGGCGCTGACCGAGCAGATTGAGGTTGGGGCCGTTCAGGACGAGCACGGCGGGGGCGGCGGACTCGTCACGGGTGTTCGGCATCATTCACATCCACGTAATGTACGAACTGGTACGTTAGTAATACGCCACCGGGGTGCCATCTGTGAAGCCCCCGTGCCGCTCTTCCCGGCCCCGGATTGCCGCAGGCCTCATCGCTCACCCTAAACTGGGCGGCACCGCACCAGCCGTACCCGAGGAGCCGCATGTCAGCCGTCCCCCCGCCGACGCGCCCCGCCGGACGCATGCGCGACGCGGCAAGGACGCAGGCCGAGATCCTCGATGTCGCGACGCAGGAGTTCGCCCGCCAGGGGTACGACGGCGCCCGGGTGGACGAGATCGCGGCCCGCACCCGCACGACCAAGCGGATGATCTACTACTACTTCGGCGGCAAGGAGCAGCTCTTCACCGCCGTCCTGGAACGCGCCTACGCCGAGATCCGCCGCCAGGAGCAGGAAGCCGACGTCGAGCACCTCGAGCCCCTCGCCGCGATCCGCAGGCTGGCCGAGCTGACCTTCGACCACCACGAGGCGCACCCGGACTTCATCCGCCTGGTCAGCATCGAGAACATCCACGACGCCTCGCACATGGCGGCCTCCCCCACGCTCAGCAAGCTCAACACGCCCGCGATCGACGTCATCGGCCGGATCCTCGAAGCGGGCCGCGCCGAGGGCGTCTTCACCGCCGAGATCGACGCGGTCGACCTGCACATGATGATCAGCTCGTTCTGCTTCTTCCGGGTCGCCAACCGCCACACCTTCGGCTCCCTGTTCGGCCGCGACCTGGTCGCCGGCGGGACCCGCGAGCACTACCGCCGCATGCTCGGCGACATGGTCATCGCCTATCTGACCGCCCCGCCCGCTTCGCCCTGATGGCGATCCGGATCCTGCGGGCGTCGGAGCGCACGGCGACGGCCTGGAAGAACGGCGGCGGCGTGACCCGTGAGATCGCCGCGGGCCCGGCCGGGGCGGGCATGGCGGACTTCGACTGGCGGATCAGCCTCGCCGACGTCACGGACAGCGGACCCTTCTCCGGCTTCCGCGAGGTCGACCGGATCATCACCACAGCTCAGGGCCAGGGAATGGAGCTGTCCGTCGCCGGGGCACCGGCCGTCGTGATCGAACCTTTCGAGCCGTTCGCCTTCCCGGGCGATGCCGAGACCGGCTGCCGCCTGCTGGCCGGCCCCGTCGTCAACCTCAACGTGATGACCCGGCGGGGGCGGGCCTCCGCCACGGTCCACGCCGTCCACGGCGTCCACGCGGCCCGCCCCGGCCGCGACCTGCTCGCGCTGGAAGCGCCCACCGGCGGAGCGGTACTCGCCGTCGCCCTCGCGGGCCCGGCGGACCTGACGCCGCACGGCCTCCACCTCGACCGCTGGGACGCCGCCCTCCTGACCGACGGCTCCACCGCGGCGCTCCGGACGCAGGAGCTCGCTGCCGTGGTGACCCTCCACGGCAGCGACCTCGCGTAACCGGTAAGCGCTACGCGTAGAAGCGGGACACGCTCTGCAGCACGGCGGCCGGCTTGGCGCCGCCCTCGATCTCGATGGCCCCGTCCACGGTGACCTGGACGCCGCCCGGGACGTCCTCGACCTCGGCCAGTTCGGCGACCAGGCGGATGCGGGAGCCGACCTTCACGGGCGAGGGGAAGCGCACCTTGTTGAGGCCGTAGTTGACCTTGGTGGTGACGCCCTCGACGTCGAGCAGCTCGGTGAAGAGCGGGATGAACAGCGACAGCGTCAGATAGCCGTGGGCGATGGGCGCGCCGAAGGGGCCCTCCTTGGCCTTCTCGACGTCGACGTGGATCCACTGGTGGTCACCGGTGGCGTCGGCGAAGGTGTTGATCCGCTCCTGGGTGACGTCGATCCAGTCGCTCGTGCCCAGTTTGCTGCCGGCCAGCTTCTTCAGCTCGTCCAGGCCGTTGACGGTGATGCTCATTCTTTTTTCTCCAGGTGATGTGTGGCGTGGGTGGGTGCGGTCGGCCGACTGCTGGTCAGGACGCGCCGTGCAGCGTGCGCACCCGGGCCTTGAGGAGCTTGCCGGAGGCGGTGCGGGGCAGGGCGTCCACCACCACCACGGACTTGGGGATCTTGTACTTGGCGAGCCGCCCGGACAGCGAGGCCAGCACCTCGTCCGGGTCGAGCTCGGCGCCCTCACGGGCGACGACGACCGCGCGGCCGACCTCGCCCCACTTGTCGTCCGGCACGCCGATGACGGCGACCTCGACGATGTCGGGGTGGGCGAGCAGGACGTCCTCGACCTCGGCGGGGTAGACGTTCTCACCGCCCGAGATGATCATGTCCTTGAGGCGGTCCACGATGGTGACGTAGCCGTCCTCGTCGACCCGGCCGGCGTCCCCGCTGTGGAACCAGCCGTCGGCCAGCACCGCCGCGGTCTCGTCCGGCAGCCCCCAGTAGCCCGGCATGACATGCGGGCCCCGGACCAGGATCTCGCCGGGCTCCCCCACCTGGACCGGCGTCAGGTCGGGGCGTACGACCCGTACGTCGCTGAAGAAGTGCGGCACCCCCGCCGAGCCGGCCTTGCTGACCGCGTGCCCGGCGTCCAGGAAGAGCACGCCCGGCGATGCCTCGGTCATGCCGTAGCCCTGCAGGAAGGTCAGGCCACGGGCCTGGTACCGCTCGATCAGCGGCGTCGGTACCGGGGAGCCGCCACAGGACAGCATGCGCAGGCTCGACAGGTCGGCGTCCGCCCAGGCGGGGCGGCGGGCCATCTGGTCGAACATGGCGGGCACCCCGAACATGAAGGTGACCTTGTGCCGTGCGATGAGCTCGAAGGCCCCGTCCGGGTCGAAGGCCTCGACCACGACGCAGGTGCCGCCCTTGAGGAGCACCGGCAGGGTCATCATGTTGAGCCCGGCCGTGTGGAACAGCGGCGCGGACACCAGGGCCACCTCGTCGGCGATCACATCCTGGTCGACCAGCACATTGAAGGCGTTCCAGGTGAGGTTGCCGTGCGTGAGCATCGCGCCCTTGGGGCGGCCGGTGGTCCCGGAGGTGTACATGATGATGCAGACGTCATCCAGCGTGACCGGTTCGTCGACCGGCTCGTCGGAGGCGGCGGCCAGCAGGTTCTCGTACTCCGGGCCGACGCTGACGTGCACCCGTACGTCCGTCGTGCCGCGCAGCTCGTCCACCAGGGCGTCGTGCGAGGAGCCGCGGATCAGGGCCTTGGCGCCGGAGTCCTTGAGCTGGTAGCCGATCTCGGGCGCGGCGAGCCGGGTGTTGAGCGGTACGAAGACGGCGCCCAGGACGCCGGCGGCGAACAGCGTCTCCAGGTACGTCGGGTGGTTGGGGCCGAGGTAGGCGACCCGGTCGCCGCGGCGGATGCCCGCGGCGCGCAGGGCGTGCGCGAGCCGGTTGACGCGGCGGTGCAGCTCGGCGTAGCTGATGGCCGTGGACCGGTGGACCAGGGCCGTGCGGTTCGGGGTCTTGCGGGCCCGGCGTGCGGGCCAGGACCCCAGTCCCTCATTGCGCATCGGTGCCCCCTTATGCCTTCGTGAGACCGAGCAGCCGGGCGGCGTTCTCCTTGAGGATCCTCGGCCGGACCTCGTCCTTGATCGGCAGCTTCTCGAAGTCGGCAAGCCACCGGTCGGGGGTCAGGACGGGGTAGTCGGAGCCGAAGAGGACCTTGTCCTTGAGCAGCGTGTTGGCGTACTGCACCAGCTGCGGCGGGAAGTACTTCGGCGACCAGCCTGACAGGTCGATGTGAACGCCGGGCTTGTGGGTGGCCACCGCCAGCGCCTCGTCCTGCCAGGGGAAGGACGGGTGCGCCAGGATGATCTTCAGGTGCGGGAAGTCGGCGGCGACGTCGTCGATGTGCAGCGGGTTGGAGTACTTCAGCCGGATGCCGCCGCCGCCCGGGACGCCCGCGCCGATGCCGGTCTGGCCGGTGTGGAACAGGGCGATGGTGCCGGTCTCCTCGATGACCTCGTACAGCTCGTACGCCATGCGGTCGTTGGGGAAGAAGCCCTGGATGCTGGGGTGGAACTTGAAGCCCCTGACCCCGTACTCCTCGACCAGGCGGCGGGCCTGCTGCACGCCGGCCCGGCCCCGGAAGGGGTCGATGGACGCGAAGGGGATCAGCACGTCCGGGTTGGCGGCGGCCGCCTCGGCGACCTCCTCGTTCGGGACGGGCGCGGTGCCGGTGGCGGACTCGGCGTCCACGGTGAAGATGACGGCGGCCATCTTCCGCTCGCGGTAGTAGGCGGCGGTCTCCTCCAGGGTGGGCTTGCGCTTGCCCTCGACCTTGAAATAGGCGCTGGAGGCGTCGTGCAGGTCGTCGGACAGGGACGCCTGCCCCTTGGAGGACACCTCGGCGTGGGTGTGCACGTCGATGGCGACGAGCTCGTCCACGTTGATGGAGCTCATTACGCCTCCGGCAGCTTGGGCGCGGGGATGCCGACGCTCTGCGGCTCGCGGCCGACCGAGGTGTGCCAGGTGGCGGCGATGGTCTCGGGGGTCCAGCCGCCGTCGGCGTACGCGACCGAGGCCTCCTGCGGGTGCGACCACAGGGCGAGCTTGTCGCCGCCGATGCCGACGCACTGGCCGGTGACGTCGCGGGCGGCCTCGGAGGCGAGGAAGGGGATCAGGGCCGCGCAGTCCTCGGGGGTGCCGAAGCCCTCGCCCTTGCGGAGGAAGTCCGGCAGCGGCTCGCCGTTGCGGTTGGCCTCGATGTACGGGGCGAAGGCGGGGATGGTCTCGGTCATGGCCGTGGCGGCGACCGGGACGATGGCGTTGACCGTGATTCCGGCCCTTCCGAGCTCCATGGACCATGTACGGACGAAGGCCGCGATGCCCGCCTTGGCGGCGGCGTAGTTGGTCTGTCCGAAGTTGCCGCGCTGGCCGGCCGGGGAGCCCACGAGGATCAGGCTGCCACCTTCGCCCTGGGCGCGCAGCTGGACGGCGGCGGCGCGGGCGAGGGTGAAGGTGCCCTTGAGGTGGACGCCGATGACAGCGTCGAAGTCCTCGTCGGACATCTTCCACAGCACCTTGTCACGGAGGATGCCGGCGTTGGTGACCAGGATGTCCAGCCGGCCGAAGGCCTCCACTGCGCGGGCCACCAGGCGCTCGGCAGCCTCGGTGGTGCCCACCGCGAAGGCCTCGGCGACCGCGCGGCCGCCGGCCTCGTTGATGGTCTTGGCGGCCTGTTCGGCCACGGCCTCGTCGAGGTCGTTCACGACCACGGCCGCGCCGGCCTTGGCCAGCGCGGTGGCGTAGGCCAGGCCGAGGCCACGGCCGCTGCCGGTGACGACGGCCACCTTGCCGGTGAGGTCGATGGGGGCGTTCGACACGACTTTGTGTCCCTTCGTGAGGAAGAGGGTGACGGAGGAGCGCTTGGGGAGTGTCCTGCTCGACCCTGGGCGCGGCTCGTGAGATAGAAGCTAAGACCAATCATTGTTGACGTCAATAGTTGTCCGATACCTCAGCATGCCTCATGCTGGGACCACATCCGCAGAAGGCCTCGTACGACACGCGCGGCCCCGACCCTGGAGAACGAGATCGCTGACACCGAGGTGGACGCGCCCTGGATGCGCGGGCTGCACGCCGACACCGGCTATCTCCTCTACCGGCTCGGACTGCTGTCCGGCCGGCTCTTCAACAGCAGCCTGGAGGAGTACGGCCTGCGGCTCCGGCACTACGCGCTGCTGCGCTACCTGGCCACCGTCGAGGGCGCGCTGCAGCGGGAGCTGAGCGACCGGCTCGGCTACGACCCCAGCGCGATCGTCAGCCTCGTCGACGACCTGCAGGGTCTCGGCCTGGTCGAGCGCCGCCCCTCCCCCGGCGACCGGCGCAGCCGCATTGTCGTCCTGACCGACCGGGGCCGCGACGTACTCCGTGACACCGACAAGGCGGGGCGCCGCGTCACCGACGAACTGCTCGCGCCGCTCAGCCCCGAGGACCGGGACACCCTCCACGGCCTGCTCCAGCGCGTCGCCGCCGAACCCGGCGTCCGGGACTGAGCCGTGCCGGCCGCCGCACGTACCGCCGCCGAGCGGCTGCTCGCCGTACTCGACGCCTTCGACCACCGGCATCCCTCCCTCACCCTCACCGAGATCAGCAACCGGGCCGGCCTCACGCTCACCACGGCCCACCGGCTCGTCGCCACCCTGACCGGCTGGGGCGCCCTGGAGCGCGACGATTCCGGGGCCTATCACGTGGGCCTGCGGCTGTACGAGCTCGCCGCGCTCTCCCCGCGGGGGATCGGGCTGCGGCAGGCCGCCATGCCCTTCCTCGAGGACCTGTACGAGGCCACCCACGAGAACGTCCACCTCGCCGTCCGCGACGGCCTGGAAGTCGTCTACATCGAGCGCCTCTCCGGCCGCTCCGCCGTCGGCGTACGCAGCCAGGTCGGCGCCCGCTGGCCGCTCCACGCCACCGGCGTCGGCCTCGCCCTCCTCGCCCACGGGAGTTCCGCCCTCCAGGAGGAGGTGTGCGGCGGTGTTCTGGCGTCCTTCACGCCCTTCACCGTCACCGATCCGGCCCGGCTGCGCCGCATGCTGGCCGACGTCCGCCGCACGGGCTGCGCGGTGAGCGACCGCCAGATCACGGACGACGCGCTGTCGGTGGCCGCGCCTGTGCGTGGGCCGCGCGGGGATGTGGTGGCGGCCGTGTCGGTGGTCGTCCCGGTGGAGGGTGCGCACACGCAGGCGCTGATCCCTGCCGTCCGGGTCGCCGCGCGGGGCATCTCCCGCACTCTGGGCTGGCAACCCGCGCCCACGCCAGCGGCGGGCTAGCGGGTTCGCTCCTCTCCCCCACCCCGCCCCTTCCCGGAACCAGGGGCGCTGCCCCTGGGCCCCGGACGGGTGCGTTGTTCGGTGCGGGTCCGTGGCCGGGCTGTGCCAGCCCGTTCCGCCTTGCGGAACGTACTCCCACAACCCGGATGACCGGGGGTCTGGGGGAAGGCCCGCCGGGGTCAGAAGCGGAGGACGGGCTTGATGGTGGCGCCGGCGGTGACGTCGGCGACGGCCTGCGCGATCTCCTCGAACTTGTAGTGCTTGACGAGCCGGTCGACCGGCAGCCGTCCGGACGCGACGAGGTCGACGAGGACGGGGATGAGGGACTGGGTTTCGCTGTCGCCGAGGGTGAGGCCGACGATCCTGCGGCCGGGGATCATGAAGTTGACGTCGACGGGGACGGTGGCGCCGAAGGCGGGGGCGCCGACGATGACGGCGGTGCCGCGGGCGGCGAGGGTGCCGATGGCGGAGGCGAGGACGCCGGTGTTGCCGGTGGTCTCGACGACGCCGTTGGCACCGGCGCCGGCGGTCAGGTCGGCGACGGCCTCGGCGAGGTCGGATTCCCTGGCGTCGACGACATGCGTGGCGCCCAGCTCGCGGGCGAGGGCGAGGCGCTCGGGGACGCGGTCGACGGCGATGATGCGGGTGGCCGGGGTGAGGCGGGCGGCCATGATGGCGGAGAGGCCGACCGCTCCGGCACCGGTGACGACGATGGCGTCGCCGGGGCGGGGCTGGAGGACGTTCCAGACGGCGCCGACGCCGGTCTGGACGCCGCAGCCGAGCGGGGCCAGCAGTTCCAGCGGGGCGTCGGCCGGGACCTTGACGAGGCTGCGCTCGTCCACGAGGGCGTGCCGGGCGAAGGAGGACTGGCCGAAGAAGTGACCGCCCAGGTTCTCGCCGCCCCGGCTGACCGTGGCGGTGCCGTCCGCCCGCGTACCGCCGAGGAGGTTGAGCGGGAGCCAGGTCGCGCAGTACGCCGGGTGGCCGTCGCGGCAGTTGGCGCACGTGCCGCACGAGGTGAAGGACAGCAGCACCTGGTCGCCGGGCTGGACCCGGGTGACGGCGGAGCCGACCGCCTCGACGACGCCGGCGCCCTCGTGGCCCAGGACTCCGGGCAGCGGGAAGGGCAGGGCGCCCGCGGCGACGCCGAGATCGGTGTGGCAGACGCCGGCCGCGACGATGCGGACCAGGACCTCGTCGGGGCGCGGGTCGGCGAGTTCGACCTCGGAAAGAGTGAAGCCCGCGCCGGCCGACTCGACGACGGCGGCGGCAGTGGTGAGGGTCATGCGTGACTCCTACGGAGGGGCGTGGCGGGGACGTGGCGGCGGACAGGGTGGGGCCGGGTCCCGTCCGCCGGTCTGCGGGCGGCGGCGCCGCCGTAGCCCGGCTGGGCACGGCGCAGCCGTCCCGGAGCTGGGGTCCCCCTGCACGAAGTGCTTGGGGGAGGACTGCCCGCGAGGGGCGGCGTCAGGAGAGGTTGATGACGACGGACTTGACCCGGGTGTACGACTCCAGCGCCTCGGGGCCGTACTCGCGCCCGAAGCCGGACTGCTTGACGCCGCCGAAGGGGATGGCCGGGTCGAGCATGGCCCAGTCGTTGACCCAGACGATGCCGGCCTGGAGGCGGGCGGCGACGCGGTGGGCGCGGGTGAGGTCCCGGGTCTGGAAGCCGGAGGCGAGGCCGTACGGGGTGCTGTTGGCCAGCGCCACCGCCTCGTCCTCGGTGTCGAAGGGCTGGACGGTGAGGACGGGCCCGAAGATCTCCTCCTGCACGACGCGGGAGTCGTTGCCGAGGCCCGCGATGACGGTGGGCTTGTAGTAGTAGCCGCCGTCGAGGTCGAGCCGCTCGCCGCCGACGACGATGCGGCCGCCTTCCGCCTTGGCGAGGCCTACGTACTCCTCGACCTTCTCCAGGTGCCGCAGACCGGCCATCGGGCCGACGACGGTCGCCGGGTCGAAGGGGTCGCCGACCGGGACGCCCGCGACGGCGCCCTCCAGGATCCCGAGCACGGTGTCGTGGAGGGAGCGGTGGACCAGAAGGCGGGGGCCGCCCATGCAGAACTGGCCGCTGTTGAAGACGAAGCCCTTGATGACGGCGCCGATCGCCTTCTCCAGGTCGGCGTCCTCGAAGACGATGTTGGCCGCGTTGCCGCCCAGCTCCATGGTGACCGACTTCAGCGCCTCGCCCGCCGTGGCGGCGGCGTGGCGGCCGATCTTCGTGGAGCCGGTGAAGGCGATCTTGTTGACGCCGGGGTGGCGCAGCAGGGCCTCGCCGACCACCGCCCCGCCGCCGGTGACGACGTTGAGCACGCCGTCGGGCACACCGGCCTCGGCGAGGATCTCGGCCATCAGCAGGGCGCTGAGCGGGGTCTCCTCGGCGGGCTTGTGGACCACGGTGTTGCCTGCCGCGAGAGCCGGGGCGAGCTTGGAACTGCTCAGGATCAGCGGGAAGTTGAAGGGGGTGATCGCGGCGACGACGCCGAGTGCCTCGCGGCGGGTGTAGGCGTGCGAGGGGATCGGGATCTGCCGGGTCGCCCCGTCGACGCTCTGCGCCATCGCGGAGTAGTACTCGTACTCCTCGGCGGCGGTCGCCACGTCGACGGCACGGGCCAGGGAGACCGGCTTGCCGACGTCCAGGCTCTCGACGGCGACCAGTTCGTCCTCGCGCTTGCGGATCAGGTCGGCGACGCGGTGCAGGATGCGGGCCCGCTCGCGTCCCGGGGTGTGGGCCCAGGGGCCGTCGTCGAAGGCGCTGCGGGCGGCGGTGACCGCCGCGTCGACGTCCGAGGCGTCCGCCTCGGCCACGGTGGTGATCACCTTGCCGGTGGAGGGGTCGGTGATGTCACGACGACCCTTGGCCTCGGCCTCGCGCCATTCGCCGTCGATGAAAAGCCTGCCCGGCTCGATCGTAGGCCTGTTCACGGACATGGCCCGCTCGCCTTCCCGGTGCCGTGTGGGCGCACCGCGCTGATGCCGGCCGCGCCACTGCAACCAACAGGTTTCCTGATGATTACGCTCCCATGGCACCGAACGCAAGAGGGTAGGGATAATCAGGAAGTCTGAATGTCGAGCAGTGGAGGACACACGTGACCACGCGCACCGTGAGCACGTCCGGCGACGGATCGGCGCAGGAGGTCCCCCCTCTCCCGCGCCCCTCGCTGATGTACGCCGTCAAACAGGTCGAACTCGCCGCCCGCGCCCACATGGACGAGCTGCTCAAGCCGGTCGGCATCACCGCGCTGCAGTACACCGCCCTCACCGTCCTCCGCCGCCGGGACGGGCTCAGCTCCGCGCAGCTGGCCCGCAACTCCTTCGTCACCGCACAGTCCATGGCCGACATGGTCACCGGCCTGGAGCGGCGCGGCCTGATCTCCCGCCGCCGCGACCCGGACAACCGCCGGGTGCTGCTGATCAGCCTCACCGACGCCGGGCACGAGCTGCTCGCCTCGTACGACGCGGCCATGGACACGCTGGAACAGCGGATGCTCGGCGGACTCAACCCCCGCGAGCGGACCGATCTGGAGGACTACCTCAACCGCTGCCGGGCCGCTCTCGCGCAGGAGCCGCCGCACTGACATTCCAGGCCCGGCTTCCGCCGGGCGGAAGGTCCATTGCCGGGTCTCGGCGCGCTTCCCCATCGTGTTCCTCACACAGCGTCAACGATGACGGGACCCGCCATGACCGCTTTCGCCAGGAACCAGTGGTACGTCGCGGCATACGGCCGCGAGATCGGCCGTGAGCTGCTCGGACGTACGATCCTCAACGAGCCGATCGCCTTCTACCGCACCGAAGACACCGGCGAGGTGGTCGCCCTCGCCGACCGCTGCGTACACCGCCGTTTCCCGCTGTCCGCAAGCCGTCTGGACGGCGACAAGGTGGTCTGCGGCTACCACGGCTTCACGTACGACACCACCGGCACCTGCGTCTACGTCCCCGGCCAGAAGCGCGTCCCGCGCACGGCACGCGTCAGCAGCTACCCGGTCGTGGAGCAGGACTCCTTCGTGTGGGTCTGGATCGGCGACCCCGCGCTGGCGGACGCCACCACCATCCCCCGGGCGCCGCACCTGGCCGACACCGGGAAGTGGACGACCGTCGGCGGCATGGAGCCGATCGACGGCAACTACGGGCTGCTCGTGGACAACCTGATGGACCTGTCCCACGAGACGTATCTGCACGGCGGTTACATCGGCACCCCCGAGGTCGCCGAGACGCCGATGACCACCGAGGTCGACGAGGGCGCGGGCATCGTGCGGGTCAGCCGGCACATGGACGACGCCGCCTGTCCGCCCTTCTACTCCCGCTCGACCGGGATCCAGGGCCGCATCACCCGCTGGCAGGACATCGAATACCACGCCCCCTGCCTGTACCTGCTGCACAGCCGGATCGCCCCCAAGGGCGTGCTGCCGAACGCCGACGGCACCGACCCGGACGCCTTCCACGTGGAGATCACGTACGCGATCACCCCGTCGACCGACAAGCACGTGTACGACTTCTGGTCCGTCTCCCGGGACTTCGGGCACGGCGACGAGGAGATGTCGACGTTCCTGCACGACTTCAACCGCGAGGTCGTCATCCAGGACGTCGACGCGCTGAACCTGCTGCAGAAGACCCTGGACACCGAACCCGAGGGCTACCAGGAGCTCAGCATCAACATCGACACCGGAGGCCTCGCCGCCCGCCGCATCCTGGCCCGCCTCGCGGCCGAGGGCGAGCAGCCCGCGCCCACCGCCGCGGCCCCGGACCCGGACCCGGTTCCGGCGACGCGATGAGCCGCCCGCACACCGCCGAGGTCTACCGCATCGACTGGGTGCCGGGGACCGACTGGCTGCACGGCATCTGCCACTGCGGGGCCGAGCGCGACGGGCAGGACCCGGTGGAGATGTGGGACTGGATGCTGGCCCACCCGGTGGGCCACGAGAGCCCTGACAGCAAGGAGGACCGGTGACCCCGGAACACGAGGCCGAAGTCGTCGTCACCACCCGCACCGACGAGGCGGCGGGCGTGGTCTCGCTGACCCTGCGGCACCCGGCCGGTGAGCCGCTGCCCGCCTGGGAGCCCGGCTCCCACATCGACCTGGTCCTGGGCAACGGTGCCGGACCGGTCCGTCAGTACTCGCTGTGCGGCGACCCCGCGGACCGTACCGCCTGGACCGTCGCGGTGCTCCGCGAGCCCGCCGGGCGCGGCGGATCGGCGTACGTCCACGACAAGCTGACGGAAGGGACATCCGTACGCGTCCGGGGCCCCCGCAACCACTTCGCGCTGCGACCGGCCGCCCGCTACCTCTTCGTCGCGGGCGGCATCGGGATCACCCCCATCCTGCCGATGCTGGCCGCCGCCGAGGCCGCCGGCGCCGAGTGGTCGCTGCTCTACGGCGGCCGGACGCGCGGCTCGATGGCCTTCCTGGACCGGCTGGCCGCGTACGGGGACCGGGTGCGGGTCGCCCCCCAGGACGAGACGGGTCTGCTGGACCTGGCCGGGTACCTCGGCTCCCCCGGCCCGGAGACGCTGGTCTACTGCTGCGGCCCGGGGCCGCTGCTGGACGCCGTGGAGGATCGCTGCACCGCGCACACGGAGCGTTTCCAGGCGAAGGCGGCGGATCCCGATGCCGCCTCGGACGCATTCGAGCTGGTGCTTCAGCAGTCCGGGCTGACGCTGACGGTGCCGCCGGGGCGCAGCATCCTGGACACCGTTCAGGACGCCGGAGTCCAGGTGCTGTACTCCTGCACGGAGGGCACCTGCGGCACGTGCGAGACCGACATCGTCGAGGGCGAGGCGGACCACCGGGACTCGGTGCTCACGGCCGAGGAGCAGGCCGCGGGCGAGACGATGATGATCTGCGTGTCACGCTGCCGGGGTGCGCGGCTTGTCCTTGACCTCTGAGTCCCCCGCGTCCCCGCCGTGCTGCCACTTGGGGTGATGGTCGCGGACCCACTGCGGGGTGACGAAGCCCGTACGCATCCCGAGGCGCGCCTCGGGATCGCGTGCGGCCATCCAGATGTGGCCGATGACGACCACCCCGATGGCCAGCGCCAGCCAGTCGTGGACGAAGGTGGCCCCGGTGCGCAGGGTGACCACCACCATGTTCGGGAACCACATCATCAGGCCGGTGCCGATCATCACCAGCGCGGCGCCGGCCGCGAAGGACGCGTACACCTTCTGTCCGGCGTTGAACTTGCCCGCCAGGCGCAGCGATTCGGGCCTGCGGTGCATGGCGTCACGCAGCCAGCCCCAGTCGTACGAGGTGAAGCGGTTGAGCAGCTTCAGGTCGTGGCGGAAGGCCCGTGAGACGAGCCCGGCCAGGACCGGGACGGGGAGCATGATGCCCGCCCATTCGTGGACGGTGACCACCAGGCGGCGCCGGCCGACGATCTCGGCGAGCGCGGGCAGATAGAGCATCGCCGCGGTGACCAGGCAGATCAGCATCAGGGCGGACGTGGTGCGGTGCACCCAGTGCTCGGCCGGGGTGAAGCGGCGGATACGGCGGCCGGTGGCCGCCTTGTCAGGTGGAGTCATCGCTGCGTCCGTTGGAGCGGCCGACCCAGGCGTCGACGTCGTAGCCGTAGTGCTCCCAGTAGCCGGGCTCGACACCCTTGGTGACCTCGATCCCGGACAGCCACTTGGCCGACTTGTAGAAGTACATCGGCGCGACATAGAGCCGGACCGGACCGCCGTGCGCGTTCGTGACCGCCTGTCCCTGCATCTTGAGGGCGACGATGACGTCGTCGCGGCGGGCCTGCTTCAGGGTCAGGCTCTCGCTGTAGGCGCCGTCGAAGCAGGTGAAGCGGACGGCGGTGGCCTCGTCGCGCACGCCCGCCAGGTCCAGCAGATGCGAGAGCTTCACGCCTTCGAAGGGGGTGTTGTCGACCCGCCATCCGGTGACGCACTGGACGTCGCGCACCAGGCGGGTCTGCGGCATGGAGCGCAGGTCGGAGAGCCGGTAGGTGGCCGCTTTGTCCACCAGGCCGGTGACCGTCAGCCGGTAGTCCGTCTCGGATCGGTGGGGAATGGAGGACGCCACCGAGTAGAAGCGGAAGCCGCCCCCACCGGGCAGCAGACCGGTGACCCCGGTGGGGTCCTTGCTGCTGACCGCCGACAGCGCCGAGTCGAGCCCGCCCTGCAGCTTGGACCCGAACGCGACCCCCGCCGCGCCGAGCCCGATCATGCCGAGCATCACGCGCCGGCCGACCGGCGCGCCCTTTTCTTCCATGCCGCCCACACTAGACCTTGTTCCAGGGCTTCCCATGATCGCCGGAAGGCCGTAATAGGACGGTAAGGACCGCCGGCTCAGCCGATGTGCAAGCCCGCGTAGTTCTCGGCGAGTTCGGCGGCCGCGTGCGGGGACGACGCGATCCGGTCGAGCTGGGAGATCTGCAGCCGGGTCTCGAACGGGCTCTGGTTCGGGTCGGTGTGCAGCGTGCTGGTCATGAAGTACGAGAAGTGCTCGGCCCGCCAGACGCGCTTGAGGCAGGTGTCGGAGTACGCGTCGAGCAGCTCGGCGGAGCCGGTGTCCTTCAGGTGGGCGAAGGCCCTGGCCAGGACGATGACGTCGGCGGCGGCGAGGTTGAGGCCCTTGGCACCGGTGGGCGGCACGATGTGCGCGGCGTCGCCGGCCAGGAAGACCCGGCCGTAGCTCATCGGCTCGGAGACGAAGCTGCGCATCGGCAGTACGCCCTTGGAGGTGATGGGGCCCCGCTGCAGGGTCCAGTCGCCGTCGATGGCGAAGCGGGCGTCGAGCTCGTCCCAGATCCGCTCGTCGGGCCAGTCGGCCGGGTCGGTGCCGTTGGGAACCTGGAGGTAGAGCCGGCTGACCGACGGGGAGCGCATGCTCAGCAGCGCGAAGCCGCGCTCGGAGTGGGCGTAGACCAGCTCGTCGCTGGACGGCGGGACGTCGGCGAGGATCCCGAACCAGGAGTACGGGTAGACGCGCTCGTACGTCTTCTTGATGCTCTCCGGCACCGCGTCGCGGGCGACGCCGTGGAAGCCGTCGCAGCCCACGACGTAGTCGCAGGTGAGGGTCTTGTCCTGGCCCTCGTGGGTGTAGCGGATCACGGGGCGGTCAGTGTCGGCGCCCTCGACGGCCCGCACCTGGGCCTCGAAGAGCAGCGGGGCGCCGTCCTTGAGCTGCAGAGCTATCAGGTCTTTGCAGACCTCGGTCTGGGCGTAGACCCAGACGCGGCGGCCGCCGGTGAGGGAGGGGAAGTCGATGCGGTGTGCCTTGCGGTCCCAGCGCAGCTCGATGCCGTCGTGGACCAGGCCCTCACGGTCGAGCCGCTCGCCGGCGCCGGAGGAGCGCAGCACGTCCACCGTGGACTGCTCCAGGATGCCGGCGCGCTGGCGGTGCTCGACGTAGGCGCGATCGCGGCTCTCCAGGACGACGCAGTCGATGCCCGAGTTGTGCAGCAGACGGGCGAGAAGCAGGCCCGCCGGGCCGCCGCCGATGATGCCGACGGTGGTGTGCATGAGGATCAGTGCCCCTCTTTTTGGTCTTCTCGGTCTTCTTGGTCTTCTTCGAGGATCCGGTTGGCGATGGCGAACGCGGCGTTGGCCGCGGGCACCCCGCAGTAGACGGCCGACTGGAGCAGGACTTCCTGGATCTCGTCGGGGGTGAGGCCGTTGCGCAGCGCGGCACGGACGTGCATCGCCAGCTCTTCGTGGTGGCCGTGCGCGACCAGCGCGGTGAGCGTGATGCAGCTTCGGGTCTTACGGCTCAGGCCGGGGCGGGTCCAGATCTCGCCCCACGCGTAGCGGGTGATGAAGTCCTGGAACACCGAGGTGAAGGCGGTGGTGCGGGCCACGGCCCGGTCGACGTGCGCGTCGCCCAGGACGGCCCGGCGGACCGCCATTCCGGCGCCGTACCTCGTGCCGTCGTCGCTGGGGCGGGCCGGGTTGGCGGCGAAGTGGCCGAGCAGCGCGGCCAGTACGGGCGCGGGGCGTTCGACATTGGCCAGGTGGGACGCGTGCGCGACCTCGGTGAGGCTCGCCCCCGGGATCCCGTCGGCCAGCTCACGCGCGTGGGCTGGCGGGGTGGCCGGGTCCTCGCGGCCCGCGATCACGATGGTCGGCGCGGTGATCTTCGGCAGCTCCGCGCGCAGGTCGAATGCGGCCAGCGCGTCGCAACAGGCCGCGTACGCCTCCGGGTCGGCGGCCCGCATGTCGGCCACGAGCGCCTCTGCGGCCGGCTCCCCCACGAAGTCCGGCGTGAACCAGCGCCCGGCGGCGGAGCCCGCGACCGGGTCCGTGCCCTCCGCCCGGACCAGGGCGGCACGCTCCTGCCAGCCGGCCGGCTCCCCGAACCGGGCTGACGTGCACATCAGCGCGAGGCTGCCGATCCGGTCCGGGTGGTTGACGGCCAGCCACGTCCCGACGGCTCCGCCGAGCGACACGCCTGCGTACGCGAACGTCTCGATCCCGAGGCTGTCGGCGAGCTCCAGGACCAGCCGCCCGAGGTCACCCATGGTGGCTCCCGCCTGGACGAGCCGCGCCGGCGAGCCGCCGTGCCCCGGCAGGTCATAGCGGACCACGCGGTGCGTGCGCGCCAGCGCGGGCACCTGGGCGTCCCAGACGGCGAGCGACGTGCCGAGGGAAGGGCCGAGGATGAGCGGAGGTGCGGTGTCGGCGCCGTCCACGCGGTGGTGCAGCAGGGTGGTCATACGCTCTCCTCGGGCCGATCTCTTTCGCCGCCCTCACGGGCGCTTCGCTTGCTTCGGCCGGCTGCGGGCCGGTGACCGGGGGCTCCGGGTTGGGGGTAGGCCGCTCGCCTGAGGCGGAGCGGGCTGGCCCAGCCCGGCCGCACCCGGCAACGCGCCCGCAGCCCCACGGCGGGTGGCCGAGGGTGCGTCGGCGGCCTCAGGCCCGTGGCCGGGTTGTGCCAGCCCGTTCCGCCTTGCGGAACGTTCTCCCACAACCCGGTCATGGCGCGGCGCGCCGCAGCGCGCGGTCGACAAGCGCACCGGCCGACCCCAAGTAGTTCACCGGGTCGGTGAGTTCGCGGAGGCGTTCCTTGGGGAGGACGCCGGCGAGCGCGGGCTCTTCCAGGAGGGCTTCGTCGAGTTCGAGGCCCTCCTCGACGGCGCGGCGGGCGGCCCGGGCGAGGGCGGATTTGGCCTCGCCGCGGCCGATCAGGGCGGTGAAGGCCGCGGCGAGGTGCTCGGAGACGATGAGGCCGTCGGTGGCGTCGAGGTTGTCGCGCATGCGGTGGGGGTGGACGCGGAGGCCTTCGGCGAGTTCGGCGGCGTCGCGGGCGGCGCCGCCGACGAGGCGGAGGGCTTCGCGGAGCGGCTGCCATTCGGCGTGCCAGGCGCCGGCGGGGCGTTCGTCCTCGGCGGCGAGGGAGCCGTAGAGGACGGAGGCGAGGGCCGGGACCTGGCGGGCGGCGGCGGAGATGAGGGTGGCGCGCACGGGGTTGGCCTTGTGGGGCATGGCGGAGGAGCCGCCGCCGGTGCCTTCGGAGAGTTCGCCGATCTCGGTGCGGGACAGCAGCAGCACGTCGGCCGCGATCTTGCCGAGGGCGCCCGCCGCGAAGGCCAGCGCGCCGGCGAGGTCGGCGATGGGGGTGCGCAGGGTGTGCCAGGGCAGCGCGGGTTCGGCGAGGCCGGTCTCGGCGGCGTAGGCGGCGAGCAGCAGTACTCCGATGTCGGTGCCGTCGCCTTCGGGGACCACTGCGTCGGCCTCGGCGAAGGCCTGGAAGGCGGCCAGGGTGCCTGCCGCGCCGCCCAGTTGGGCCGGGAGGGAGGCACGGACGGCGGCGAGGCGGTCGCGGGCGTCCAGCACGAGGGCCCGCCAGCCGGCCGCCTTCAGCCCGAACGTGGTGGGGACGGCGTGTTGCGTCAGGGTGCGGCCGGGCAGCGGCGTGTCGCGGTGCTCGGCGGCGAGCCGGCCCAGCGCGGCGGCCGTGCGGTCGAGGTCGGCGAGGACCGGGGCCAGGGCGCGGGAGGCGACCAGCATGGCGGCGGTGTCGAGGATGTCCTGGCTGGTCGCGCCGCGGTGGACGTAGGCGCCCGCTTCCGCGTCGCGCTCGGCGACGGCGGCCGTGAGGTCGGCGACCAGCGGGATGACCGGGTTGCCGCCGGCGCGGGCCCGCAGCGCCAGGTCCCGTACGTCGTAGCGGCCGGTGTCGGCGGCCCCCGCCGTGACGGCGGCCGCCGCCAGGGCCGGCGCGAGGCCGAGCGCGGCCTGGGCGCGGGTGAGCGCGGCCTCGGCGTCGAGCATGCCGCGTACGTACGCGGCGTCGCCCGTGGCGGCTTCTGCTTCGGACCCGGCCCGCCCCGGTGAGAGCAGGCCGAGGTCCTCGGCGGGGTCAGTCGAAGGCAAGGAAGACCGTCTCCTCATGCACACCGTCGCACTGCAGACGGATGTCGAAACGAAGGACCCCGGGGGCGCCGCCGCTGTCCGGCGTGGCGAGCAGCGTGGCCCGGCGCTGGGGGCTCAGCGAGGTGAGCAGCGGGTCGGTCGTGGTGTCGGTCAGCTCGGGCAGGTAGGCCCGGGTGTACAGGTGGTGGAGAAGGCCGCGCGCGAAGACGATGAGCGACAGGTACGGGGCTCCGCCCGGCGGCAGCGTACGGATGACGTAGTGGCCGTCGGCGTCGGTGGCGATGCGGCCGAAGCCGGTGAAGGCGACGCCGTCGCGGCCGATGACCTCGCCGTTGACCGGGTCGCGGCGCAGGGAACCGGGGGCGCCGGTGCGGGAGCCGTCGGGGGCGGGCTGCCAGACCTCGACGATGGCGTCGGGGATGGGCAGGCCGGCGCCGTCGTAGACGTAGCCGTGGACGGTGATGGTGTCCGGGTGGCCGGTGGGCGCGATGTCGCCGCCCTTGGCGAAGGGGAGGGCGTAGCCGTAGAAGGGGCCTACGGTCTGCGAGGGAGTGGGGGCGAGAGACATCAGCGGCCCTCCTCGATCCAGGTGGCGGCGGGGCCGTCCAGGACGATGTCCCAGCGGTAACCGAGCGACCATTCGGGGGTGGACAGGTCGTGGTCGTAGGCGGCGACCAGGCGAGCCCGCGCGGACTCGTCGGTGACGGACTGCAGGATGGGGTCGTACGCGAAGAGCGGGTCCCCGGGGAAGTACATCTGGGTGACCAGGCGCTGGGTGAACGCCGTGCCGAAGAGCGAGAAGTGGATGTGCGCCGGGCGCCAGGCGTTGACGTGGTTGCGCCACGGGTAGGCGCCGGGCTTGATGGTGACGAACTCGTACTCGCCGTCCGGGCCGGTCAGGGTGCGGCCGACGCCGGTGAAGTTGGGGTCGAGCGGGGCCGGGTGGTCGTCGCGCTGGTGGGCGTAGCGGCCGGAGGCGTTGGCCTGCCAGATCTCGATGAGCTGGCCGCGTACGGGACGGCCCTCGCGGTCGAGGACGCGGCCGGTGACCTTGATGCGCTCGCCGAGGGGCTCGCCGTGGTGCTGCTGGGTGAGGTCGTGGTCGAGAGCGGTGACGTCGGTGGCGCCGAAGGCGGGTCCGGACAGCTCGACGGCCTCGGGGTCGCCGTTGACGGCGACCAGCGGCTGTTTGGGGTGGCGCAGGACGCTGCTGCGGTACGGGGCGTAGCCGCGGCTGGGGTGGTTCTCCACGGGCGCGCCGTCCGCGATGCGCTTGGCGTACGCCTCGCGCTCGTCGGCGATCTCGGCGCTGATGTCGCCCTGGGTGAGGGGGGTGGTCATGCGGGGCTTTCCTACCTTTCCAGGACGAGGGCGAGGCCTTGGCCGACGCCGATGCAGAGGGTGGCCACGCCGGTGCCCGAGCCCGCCGCCTTGAGCTGGTGGGCGACGGAGCCGGCGAGCCGGGCACCGGAGGCGCCGAGCGGGTGGCCGATGGCGATGGCGCCACCGCGCGGGTTGAGGATCGCCGGGTCGAACTCGGGCCATTCGGCGACGCAGCCGAGCACCTGGGCGGCGAAGGCCTCGTTGAGCTCCAGCGTGGTGAGGTCGTCGAAGGTCCTGCCCGCGCGGGCCAGGGCGCGGTTCACGGCCTCGACGGGGGCGAGGCCGAAGTAGTGCGGCTCGATGGCCGACACGCCGGTGGCGGAGACGCGGGCGAGCGGCTCACGGCCGGTGGCCTTGAGGCCCTCCTCGTCGACGAGGAGCAGGGCGGCGGCGCCGTCGTTGAGCGGGGAGGCGTTGCCGGGGGTGACGGTGCCGTTCTCCTTGCGGAAGGACGGCTTGAGCTTGGCCATGGCGGCCAGGGAGGCGTCCGCGCGCACGGATTCGTCGCGGGCGAAGACGACCGGGTCACCCTTGCGCTGCGGGATGGGGACCGGCACGGTCTCGTCGTCGAACAGGCCCTGGTCCCAGGCCTGCGCGGCCTTGCGGTGCGAGGCGAGGGCGAACTCGTCCTGCTGCTCGCGGGTGATCTTGTGTTTCTCGGCGATCAGTTCGGCGCTCTCGCCGAGCGGCACCGTCCACTGCGGGTCCATCTTCGGGTTGACCATGCGCCAGCCGAGGGTGGTGGAGTACAGCTCGGTGTGCCCGGCCGGGAAGGGCCGGTCGTTCTTCGGCAGGACGTACGGGGCCCGGGTCATCGACTCGACGCCGCCGGCCACGGCGATGGACAGGTCGCCGAGCGCGATGGCGCGGGCGGCCTGGATGACGGCTTCGAGGCCGGAGGCGCACAGCCGGTTGACGGTGACGCCGGGGACGGTGACGGGGAGCCCGGCGAGCAGGCCGGCCATCCGGCCGACGTTGCGGTTCTCCTCGCCGGCGCCGTTGGCGTTGCCGAAGTAGACGTCGCCTATGCGGGCGGGGTCGAGGCCGGGGGTACGCGCCAGGAGCTCGCGGATGGCGTGGGCGGCCAGGTCGTCGGGGCGGACCGAGGACAGGGCGCCGGTGTACTTGCCGACCGGGGTGCGGACGGCGTCGACGATGTAGACATCACGTGGGCGAAAGCTCATCGGACGATCCCTTCGGCGATGCGGACCTTGGCGGCCGTCTTCTGCTCGATCTCCTGGACGGTGACGCCGGGGGCGGTCTCGACCAGCACCAGGCCGTCCTCGGTGACGTCCAGGACGCCGAGGTCGGTGATGATCCGGTCGACGCAGGCCTTGCCGGTGAGCGGCAGCTCGCACTTCTCCAGGATCTTGGGGCTTCCGTCCTTGGCCGTGTGGGTCATGGTGACGATCACGCGGCGGGCGCCGTGCACCAGGTCCATGGCGCCGCCGATGCCGGTGACCATTTTCCCCGGGATGGCCCAGTTGGCGAGGTCGCCGTCGGCGGAGACCTGCATGGCGCCGAGCACGGCGGCGTCGATGTGGCCGCCGCGGATCATGCCGAAGGACAGGGCCGAGTCGAAGAAGGAGGCGCCGGGCAGGACCGTGACGGTCTCCTTGCCGGCGTTGATCAGGTCCGGGTCGAGCTCGTCCTCGTACGGGAAGCGTCCGGTGCCGAGGATGCCGTTCTCCGACTCCAGGACGACGTGGACACCCTCGGGGAGGTGGTTGGGGATCAGGGTGGGGAGGCCGATGCCGAGGTTGACGTACTCGCCGTCGCGCAGTTCCCGGGCCGCGCGGGCGGCCATGTCGTCTCGCGTCCAGGCCATCAGACCTGCACCTCCCTGGCCGTGACGGTGATCTTCTCGATCTTCTTGTCGGCGGCCTGCTCGGGGGTGAGCGCCACCACGCGCTGGACGAAGATGCCCGGCAGATGGACCTGGTCCGGGTCGAGATCGCCGGGCTCGACCAGTTCCTCGACCTCGGCGATGGCGATCCGGCCCGCCATGGCTGCCAGGGGGTTGAAGTTGCGGCTGGACTTGTTGAAGACCAGGTTGCCGTGCCGGTCGCCCTTGGCGGCCCGTACGAGGGCGAAGTCGGTGGTGATGCCGCGCTCGAGGACGTATTCGGTGCCGTCGAAGTCGCGGACCTCCTTGGGCGGGGAGGCGAGGGCGACGCCGCCGTTGCCGTCGTAGCGCCAGGGCAGGCCGCCGTCGGCGACCTGGGTGCCGACGCCGGCCGGGGTGAAGAAGGCGGGGATGCCGCAGCCTCCGGCGCGCAGCCGCTCGGCGAGGGTGCCCTGCGGGATCAGTTCGAGCTCCAGCTCGCCGCCCAGGTACTGGCGGGCGAACTCCTTGTTCCCGCCGATGTAGCTGCCGGTGACGCGGACTATGCGACCCGCGGAGAGCAGCACGGCCAGCCCCGAGTCCATGGCGCCGCAGTTGTTGGACACCACGCTCAGGCCGCTGACGCCCTTGACGTGCACGGCGTCGATCAGCGTATTCGGGACGCCGCTGAGACCGAAGCCGCCGACCGCGATCGACGCTCCGTCATGGACATCAGCCACGGCCTCTGCGGCCGAGGCGACCACCTTGTCCATCCGTCGCCCTTTCCTGTTAGCTCTTGTTCGTCCAGTGAACTTTAGTTCACAATGGCTTACAGCAGAGTCTGTTCCGAAGGCATCTGCCCTGTCAACGCTTTGTGCCAGTACTGTTCCTCCCCCAGACTCCGTCCGGGGGGACCCCCATCACTCCTTGATCTCTTGTGGAAAGAGCAGATGACGTCTCCCATCACCGCCGACGCGGCGCCGCCGCAGGAGGCCGTGGGTCCGCTGATCCGGGGCCTCGCCGTGCTCCGCGAGCTCGCCGCCGCCGACGGCCGGCGTTCGGTGGGCGATCTCGTACGGGCCACGGGCCTGGCCCGCTCCACCGTCGACCGGGTCGTCAGCACCCTGGCCAGGACCGGATACCTGCGGCTCGAGGGCCGGGACGCGGTGCTCACCCCCCGGCTGATGGAGCTGGGCAACGCCTACCTCTCCGCCTGCCGGCTCCCCGATCTGCTCGGCCCGCTCGCCGACTCCCTCGCCGACAGCCTCGACGAGTCGGTGTCGATCGCCGTCCCCGACCGGGACGGGGTGCGCTTCGTCCACCAGGCCACCCGGCGCCGGGCCATGTCGCTCACCTTCCGCATCGGCGACCTGCTGCCCGCCGAGCGCGGCGCGCCGGGTGCGCTGTTCGCGGCCGGCTGGAGCGGCGAGGACTGGGAGCGGTGGCACCGCCGGCGCGCGGCGGACCCGACGGACAGCGGCTTCCCTGCGGTGCCGCCACACGGGCGGGCCGACGCGGCCGGCTCCTTCGAGCGGCGAACGGCCTACGCGCGGGAGCAGGGCTGGGCGGCGGACGACCAGCTGATCGAGCCCGGCCTGGTCGCGGTCGCGATGCCGGTACGGGACACCCGGGGGCGCCCGGTGTGCGCGGTGAGCGTGGTCAGCCACACCAGCCGGCACAGCGCGGAATCGCTGCGCGAGGCGGTGCTCCCCCGGCTGCGCCAGACCGTCGGCGCCATGGAGGCCGCTCTCGCCGCCCCCGCCGAACCCTCCGCCCCCGCCGCTCCCCCGGCGGCCGGCTCGGCTCCCGCCGCCTGGACCCGCGCCTCCAAGCAGGAACTGGGCCCGGAGTTCGTGGAGTCCCTCGCGCGCGGACTCACCGTCCTGACCGCCTTCGACCAGGGCCACGCCGAGCTGCCGCTGACCGCCGTCGCCGAGGCCACCGGGCTCGCCCGGGCGACCGCCCGGCGCTCACTGATCACCCTGGAACACCTGGACTACGTCGCCCACGACGGACGGCTCTTCCAGCCGACCCCGCGCATCCTGGAGCTGGGCTTCGCCCACCTCTCCGCGCTCACACTCCCCCAGATCACCCAGCCCCACCTGGTCGAACTGGTCGGGCAGGTGCACGAGTCCGCGTCGATGGCCGTCCTGTCCGGCGACGACATCCAGTACGTGGCACGCGTCCCCACCGTGCGCATCATGAGCGTCAACATCACAGTCGGCACCCGCTTTCCCGCGTACGCCACCGCCATGGGCCGCGTCCTGCTGTCCGGCCTGCCCGCGCACGAGCGCGCCGAGCGGCTGGCCCGTACGGAGCTGAAGCCGCTCACCCGGCACACCGTCACCTCACCGGACAGGCTCGCGGCGGTCCTGGAACGGGCCGAGCGGGAGGGCTACGTCCTCGTCGACGAGGAGCTGGAGGAGGGCCTGCGGTCGATCGCCGTCCCGGTGCACGACCGTACCGGGAGGGTCGTGGCGGCGGTGAACGTCTCGACGCACGCCAGCCGCAGCACCGCCGACCACGCCCGCGAGGACCTGCTGCCGCCGCTGCGGGAGACGACGGCGCGCATCGAGGCCGACATGCAGATCGCCGGGCGGTACGGGCGGATCGCCCCGGCCTGACCGGGGCCGGCCCTGCGGCACGCGGCCGCAGGGCCGGGGGGATGGCGGGGACGTCAGCCGATGCCGAGCGGGGTCTGCCAGGAGCCGGCGAAGAAGGTCTCGTCCAGCGGACGGCGCGCCCGGGTCTCGGTCTCGCGGGCCCGCAGCGTCTCGTCGGGCAGCTTGTCGGCCTCGGCCAGCGCACCGACGGCGATGACGGCGAGCGGCCGGAAGCCCTCGGGGATGTCGAAGGACGCGGTGAGCCGCTCCGGCAGGAAGCCGCCCATCTGGTGGGCGTGCAGGCTCTCCGCGTGGGCCTGGAGGGTGAGTTGGGCGACGGCCAGACCGGTGTCGTACGCGGCCGTCGTGTTGGCCGAGCCGTCGTCCAGCCGCTCGGCGGCGACGGCGGCGATGAGGACGGAGGCGTTGCCGGCCCAGACCTGGTTGAAGCCGATCAGTGCGTCGTGCACGGCCTTGTACGTCTCGTCGCCGCGCCGTCCGACGATGAAGCGCCAGGGCTGGATGTTGCGCGCCGACGCCGCCCAGCGGGCGGCCTCGAGCAGCGAGGCGAGTTGGCCGCCGGTGATCTCGTACGAGGGGTCGAAGGAGCGCGGGCTCCAGCGCTCGGCGAGCAGCGGGTGCACGGGGGCGGAGGTGACGGCGCTACGGGACATTCGGATGGCTCCTGGAGGGGTGCTCGGTGTTCGGGTGGGGACTCGCTGCGATCAGCGGCAGCATGGCGTGCGGCTATTCCCGTCGGCCATGCCCACCGCCGGGATTTCACGCGGCTGCAACAGTGTGGGGGGATTCGCGGAACTCGCCGTGCCCCTGCCAGGGACGCGCCAGCAGGATCAGCGACAGTGCGGCGCAGGCCAGCGCGCCGAGCATGACGGCGGCCATCGGTGTCGCACTGCTCGTGCCGAACAGCCCCACCAGCGGCGAGGCGAGCGCCCCGAGCAGGAACTGCGTACCGCCCAGCAACGCCGACGCCGTGCCGGGGGCGTGCCGGCCCAGGGTCTGACCCAGGCTCATGCTGGCCGGGAAGACCATCCCGATGCCCGCCAGAGCGACGAACAGGCAACACCAGGTGCCCGTGAGGCCGGCACCGACCGTGGCGATGAACACGACCTGCCCGATCACACCGGCCGCCGCTATCGACACGCCGAGGCTCAGCAGTGTGTTCATCCGCAGCCGACGGGCCAGCACGCCGAACGCGCCGCCGGACAGCAGCATGCCGAGGGCGTTCACCGCGAAGATCAGGCTGTACTGGGTCGCCGAGACGCCGTAGATGTTCTCGAAGACGAAGCTGGACCCCGAGATGTACGTGAAGAGCGCGGCGGTGGCGAAGCCCAGCGTCAGCACATAGCCGACGAACGTACGACGGCCGAGCAGCCCGCCCATGGCCCGGAAGGTGCTCCCGAGGCCCACCGCGCGACGCCGCGCGGACGGCAGCGACTCGGGCACCTTGGCCAGAACGGCCAGGAGCAGCAGGACACCGGCCGCCGTGAGCACGAAGAAGGTGGCCCGCCAGGTGGAGACCGACAGGATCGCGCCGCCGAGGACGGGCGCCGCGACCGGTGCAATGCCCAGGACCATCGAGAGCATCGAGAAGTACCGGGGAATGTCGGCGCCTCGGAACCAGTCGGTGATCACCGCGCGGGCCAGCACCATGCCCACCGCGCCCGCGACGCCTTCGAGGAAGCGGGCTCCGATCAGTATCTGGACATTGGGCGCGACGGCGCACAGGAAGGAGAGCGCGGCGAAGGCGGCGGTGCCGGGTATCAGCAGCCTGCGGCGGCCGAGGCCGTCGCTGAGCGGGCCGATGAGGATCTGCCCGAGGACCGCGCCGGCCAGGAAGGCCGTCATCGACAGCTGTACGGCGGAGACGCTCGCGTGCAGGGAGCTGCCCATCTCCGGGAAGCCGGGTACGTACATGTCGGTGGACAGCGGGGCGACCGCGGTCAGGGCACCGAGTACAGCGATCAGCGCGGCAACCCGCTTGGGCGGGGCTGCGGGGGAGGATGTCGTTGAACCTTCGGTGGTGGTCTGGGCGGCTACCATGGAAGAAGCGTACCTAATAGTCTACTGGTTAACAAAGTCGGAGCGATGAGCCGCATCTCCCCTCCCCCTCCCTTCACCGTGCACACCCCGCGCGAGCAATGGGCCGCCGCGCGCCCGGAGCTCGACACCTCCCCGATGGATGTCATCGGCCCCATCAAGCGCATCCACTGGCTGTACGAGGCCGCGCTGGAGCCGCTGTACGAGGCCGCGCCGGTCACCGCGCCCGAACTGGACGTCCTGGTGCAGCTGCGGCACAGCGACGAGCCCCTCATCGCCCGGCGGATCGCCGACCGGATGCGGTGCTCGCGGGCCGCGATCAGCAAGACACTGGCCAAGCTCGAGAAGCGCGGCTTCATCGCGCGCGAGCCCAATCCCGCCGACCGCCGGGCGGCCCTCGTCACGATCACCGAGGCGGGGGCGGAGGCGGTCGACGCGATGTTCCCGCGTCAACTCGCGGTCGAGGCCGATCTGCTGGCCGGCCTCGGTCCAGACCGGGACCGGGTCATGGCCGCGCTCAATCTGCTGGCCACCGCATTGGAGCGCCGCTCTGCGGGCGGATGATGTACCCATGCTGGACGCCGACGACGTACGCCGTATCGCCCTCTCCCTGCCCCGGACGGTGGAGAAGGAGCGCTGGAACCATCCCACCTTCGACGTGGCCGGACGGATGTTCGCCACCGTCCCCGACGACGGGACGTCCTTCGCGGTGCGCTGCCCCAAGGTGGACCGCGCGGAGCTGATCGCCTCCGAGCCGGACAAGTTCTGGGTGCCTGCGCACGAGGCGCACTCCTCCTGGGTGCGCGCCCGGCTGGCCGAACTGGAGGACGACAAGGAGCTCTACGACATCCTGGCCGACTCCTGGCGCCAGGCCGCCCCCGACGACCTCGCGGACCGGCATCTGCCGTAGCGGGCCCGGCTCGCCACCCGTCGGCCTAGTGCTGCGCCCGGCAACGTTTGCCCGTCACGGCACTAGTTCTCCCCCGGCTCGCCGCCGAGGGCCACATTGCTTGCCAGCAACGACGCCATCAGCTGGGAGAACCCCGGGTCGGAAGAGGTCATCTCCTTGCCGCGCGGCGACTTCTGGATACGGTCGACGACGCGCTGGTGGTACTCCTGGAGCAACTCCACCGCGCGGTCCGCATCGCGGTTCTCCAGCGCCTCCACGATGTCCATCCGGGTGTCGTGCAGGGCACCGGCGACCCGCTTCCAGGAGGCGAGACTCCCGCCCGACAACTCGACGGCGAACCCGATCTGGACCTCGGTGATGAACCGGCACAGGGAGATCAGCAGCGGGTGGTGCGAAAGCCCGGCCAGGGTGTGGAAGAAGCCCTTCAGCTCGGCCGCCGCCTGATCGACACTGCCCGTGACCGCCGCGCGCTCGGCCGCCACGCGCAGCTGCGCGATCTCCTCCTCGGTGGCCCGTTCCACCCCGAGCCTGACGGCGTAGGTGTTGAGCACGGCGAGGAGCCCGAAAACGTCGCGGGCGCCCATCTTCCCGAACTGCACGACCGCGGCGATGGACACGGCGATGAGCGTGTCGCTCTGCGCGGTCACGGTGCTGCCGCTCCCGTTCCTGGACGAGACCAGCCCCATGGCCGTGAGCACCCGGATCGCCTCGCGAATGGTCGGCCCGCTGACACCGTACTGCGCGGCCAGCTCACGCTCGGACGGCAGCTTCGCGCCGTGCGGGAGCGCGCCGCTGAGGATCTGCCCCCGGAGGTCTTCGAGGATCTGGTCGGCGACCCTTTTCCGGTAGATCTTGCCGGGCTGCTGCTGGTTCATGGTCATCGGTTCGGCCTCTCCGGGCGCTAATCCTCCTGGTAGCTTGATGTCAAGGCTAACAGCGTGCTTGGCTTTATGGGAAAATTAATGTTTCGCCTTCGGTTCCTCTTGAGCCTATTCCCGCACCACCGTGTTCTCGATGACGGCCAGGTCGATGGACGGACGGGCCGCGCCGGATCGCCGACCTGGTCAACGTCAGCTCGGTGTCCGGCCGTACGGTCCGCAAGGGGGCCGGTGTCCACCGCGCCACCAAGCCACCGCACGCCCGAGGATGTCGCCGACACCATCGGATACGTCGTCACCCGCCCCCGCCATGTCGCCATGAGCGAGGTGCTCATGCGCCCCGGCGAGCAGGAACGCCGACGGTCGGTTCAGAAGGGGTAGACCGCCGCTTCCGCCCGCGCCGTGATCCACCGCGTCTCGGTGAACGCCTCGATGTTGGCCACACCGCCGAACCGGGAGCCGGTACCGGAGGCCGCGACGCCTCCGAAGGGGGCGACCGCCTCGTCGTTGACGGTCTGGTCGTTGATGTGGACCAGGCCGGTGGGGATGCGCTCGGCGAGTTCGAGGCCCCTCATCACATCGCGGGTGAGGATGCCGAGCGACAGTCCGTACGCACTGGCCGTCGCCAGGGCCACCGCCTCGTCCGCGTTCGCGAACGTACGGATGGGCGCGACCGGGCCGAAGACCTCCTCCGTATAGGCCGGGGAGGAGTCGGTGACGCCGGTCAGGACCGTCGGGCGGTAGAAGAGGTCCTCGTACGTGCCGCCGGCGGCCAGCCGGGCACCGCCGTCGACGCTGGCCCGCACCAGGTGGTGGATCTTGTCGCGCTGGCCCGCGTCGATGACCGGGCCGAGAGCGACCTGTTCCTTGGCCGGATCGCCGACAGGCAGGTGTCGGGCCTTCTCGACGAGCCGTTCGGTGTACTCGTCGGCTATCGACTCGTGGACGAGGTGCCGCCCGGTGGTCATGCACACCTGGCCCTGGTGGAAGAAGGAGCCCCAGGCGGCGATGGACGCGGCGCGCTCCAGGTCGGCGTCGGGCAGCACGACCAGCGCGGAGTTGCCGCCCAGTTCCAGGTGGGCCCGCTTGAGGTGGTGGGCGGCGGCCGCGCCGACCTTCCGGCCGGCCGCGGTGGAGCCGGTGAAGGAGATGACCCGCACCCGCGGATCGGCGACGAGCGCCGCACCGGCCTCCGCGCCACCGGGTACCAGGCACAGCACGCCCTCGGGAAGCCCGGCCTCCTCGAACACCCGCATGATCGACACGCCGCCGCCGACCGCGGTGCGCGCGTCCGGCTTGAGCACCACCGAGTTGCCCAGTGCCAGGGCGGGGGCGACGGAGCGGATGGCCAGGATCAGGGGCACGTTGAACGGGGCGATCACGCCGACCACCCCGGCGGGCACCCGGCGCACCATGCTCAGGCGCGGCTCGGCGGACTGCAGCAGGTCGCTGACCGGCCGGGAGACCAGCGCCGCCGCCTCGTAGCACTCCTGGGCGGCCGTCGCCGTCTCGAAGGCGGCCTTTCCCGGGATGCTCCCCGCCTCGCGGATCAACCAGTCCTGGATCTCGTCGGCCCTCTCGACGAACAGGTCGCCGGCCCGGCGGAGCACCGCGGCCCGCTCGGTGTAGGGGGCCCGCGCCCAGGCCGGCTGGGCCTCCGCGGCCCGGCACGCGGCGCGCGCCACGTCGTCCGCGTCCGCGAGGCCGATGTGTTCCAGGGTGTCGCCCGTGGCGGGTTCGATGACGGCGTGGGCGCCGCCCGTGCCAGGTGACCAGCCGCCGATGTTGAGGGTGCCGGACCAGATCGTGGGGTCGAGGAGAGACATCGCGGTGCTCTTTCCGCTGGAGGTGGGTGGGTGGCGGTCAGGGGTGGAATTCCGGGTCCGGCGCGACGACCACCTCCAGGAGGACGGGCTCGGTGCGGGAGCCGAGGGTGGGGATGATGTCGCCGAGGACGTCCAGCAGTTCCGGGTGCTGCGTGATCCTCCGGGCGGGGCACCCCAGCGCCAGGGCCATATCGCTCACGCTCACCTCCTCGAAGGCGGGCCAGGGCGGCTTGCCCCCGTGCTGCTCGGCGAGCCGGTCCATGATCGCGTAGCGTCCGTTGGCGAGGACGACGAAGACGACGCCGACGCCGTAGTGCGCGGCGGTCCACAGTGACTGCACCTGGTACAGGGACGAGCCGTCGCCGACGATCGCCACCACCGGGCGCCGGGGCTCTCCCATCCGTACGCCGACGGCGGCGGGCATCGCGAAGCCGAGGCCGCCCATCGCGGCGCTGAGAAATCCGAGCGGCCGCCGGGCGGGCAGCAGCGCGTGCAGGTCGGGGCGGGAGGACGGGGTCTCCTCCACGATCACCGTCTCGGCGGGCAGGCTGCTCGCCAGCGCGGCCAGCACGTGCGCGGCCCGCAGCGGCTGTCCGGGGGCCGGCGGCGAGGCTGGAACCGGTGCCGGCGTGGGCGGCCGTACGGATCGCGGCGCGCCGGCCTCCCGGGGCGGCACGCGCCGCGCGAGCCGGTCGCAGAAGTCGGGCAGCGGGGTGACGACCGCCAGGTCGGCCGGGGCACGGTGGGCCTCGGCCGGGTCGTCGGTGACCACGGCGACCCGCGTACCGGTCCCGGTCAACGTCCCCTGCGCGTACGGGTACTGGCGCAGGAAGGGGGCGCCGACGACGAGCACCAGGTCGTTCGGGGCCAGGGCCTCGCGCAACCGGGTCCGGTCGGCGGGCAGGTGACCCGCGAACAGGTGGTGGTCCTGCGGGAATCCGGCCCGCGCCCCGAACGGCTCCTGCCACACCGGGCAGTCGAGGCGTTCGGCGAGCGAGGTCAGCGCCGCCCACGCCCCGGCGCTGTCGGTGCCCGCGCCCACGACGAGGGCGGGTGCGTCGGCCCGGGCGATCAGCCCGGCCACCTCGGCGACCGCCGCCGGGTCGGCGGTGGTCGCGCGGCGCAGCACCGCCGGTGCGGGGACGGGCAGTTCCTCGGCCGGCTCCGCCCAGTCGTTCATCGGGACGATGACCAGTGCCGGGCCGCGCCCGGTGCGGGCGGCATGCACGGCCCGGCCGATCGCGCCCGGCACGTCCTGGGCCCGCGCCGGGGTCTCCACGCTCACCGGATAGTCACCGGCCAGCCCCTCGAGGCGTCCGGCGAGAAACGGCTCGTGGGCGAGGTGGCGACGGTCCTGCTGGCCGACCACGACCACCAGCGGGACCCGGTTGACCCGCGCCGTGGCGAGCGCGCCCACGGCGTTGCCGAGCCCCGCCGTCGTGTGCAGCAGGACGAGCGCCGGTTCGTCGCGCACGATGGCCCAGCCGGTGGCCGCGCCGACCACCGACCCCTCGTGGAGGGCGAGGACGAAGTCCAGGTCGTCGGGGAGGTCGGACAGCAGCGACACCTCGGTCGAGCCGGGGTTGGCGAACATGGTGGTCAGACCGTGCAGGCGCAGCACATCGAAGGAGGCATCACGGACAGTACGCATCACAGGAGCGCTTTCTCATCGGAAGGAGCCGGCAGAGCCGTTTCGGGTCGGCGCCCTCAGCCGACGTGCCGCTCGTCCTTCGGGTCCTCGAACGTGATGGCGTTGTATCCACGCCGTGTCACCGAACGGGACGATCTTCATCGCGGATCCTCCGCTCTCCGTCTACGGCGTAAAGAGGCTAAGCTTCCTAGTAGGTTTGGGTCAAGGAGTCGGATGGCCGCTCACCCGCTGATGCGCAGGCCGAGCTTCCCCACGGAGCCGGTGGCGAGTGCCTCGAAGGCCGCGTCGATCCGGTCGAAGTCGTGAACGGCGGTCACCGGGGAGTCCTGCAGGCTGTGTTCTGCCAGCCCGGCCAGCCGGTGCAGGACCCGTGTGCCGACCTCCGGGCGTACGTTCACCGCGGGGATGCCCTGCAGCGCCTGGGGGTCGGCGGCGCGCAGTGTCGATGCGGCCCGGCCGCCGGGGGCCAGCGTCCGGACGACGAGGGGGGTGAACGCGGCGGGGTCCCGGTCGATCAGATCGATCACGGCGGTCACCCCGTCCGGATGCCTCCCCCGCACCGTCCGGGCGACGTCCTCGGCCGACCAGTCGACGGTCTCGGCGGCCCCCATCTTGCGGACATGGTCCTCCTCGGGGCCCGGCCGGGCCGTCGCGATGACCTGGACGCCCCGGGCCGCGGCGAACTGCGTCGCGAAGCTGCCCACCCCACCGCTTCCCCCGACGACGAGCAGCGTGTCGCCCTCCCCGACCCGGACCGCGTCCAGGCAGGAGACGGCGGTCACTCCGGCGAGGCCGAGGACCCCGGCCGTCAGGTCGTCGACCGTGGCCGGTACGGCGGCCAGCCGGTCCTGCTGGACGGCCAGGAACTCCGCGAACGAGCCCGCCCGCACGACGTTTCCGTGCACCAGGCCGAACACCCGGTCTCCGGGGGACAGCCCCGTGACGCCCGGCCCGGTCTCCGCCACGACGCCGGCGAAGTCGGTGCCGAGGATCGCCGGGAAGACGTACTCCTTGTAGCGTCTGGCCCGTCCGCCGGCGATGTTGGCGTCCAGCGGGTTGACCGAGGAGGTACGCACCTGGACCAGGACCTCGCCCTCACCAGGGGTGGGTCTGGGGACGTCCGCGATCCGGGGGCGGGAGCCGAAACCCTCCAACTGGTATGCCCGCATGCTCATGGTGTGTACTCATTCCTTGATTCGACGGGGGACCGCAGCCGGCGCGGCGAGCGGCGCGGCAGACCTGCCGGCGGCCGGTGCCTTTCCCAGGGTCGGCGCCTCTTCCCGGGGCTCGCTGTCGATGTCCTCCGAGACCTCGCGGGTGCCCCACTGCTTGGTCCGCGCCAGCCCCACCACGGCGACCAGCGAGGCCAGGAACGCCATGCAGGCGGGAATGGCCAGGCCGGCGGCGACAGCGTCGGCGAAATTCCCACGGTGGTCGGCGAGTGAGGAGAAGAAGACCGAGGTGGCGATCGGAATGCCGATCGCGGAGCCGATCTTGACGCCGACCTGGTAGGTCCCGCCCGCCGTACTCGCGTCGGTCTTGGGGATGTCGTACAGGCCCAGGCTCTGGTTGGAGGAGATGACGAAGCCGGCGCCGAGACCGCAGACCAGCAGCCCGGGAGCCAGGACGAGGGCGATGTTGCCGCCGTTCCAGTTCAAGGACAGCAGGGAGGTGGTGGTGAGCCCGGCCGTCATCATCAGGCAGCCGGCCACGACCATCCGGCGGCCGTAGCGAGGCACCAGGCGCCCGCTGATCAGCGCTCCGGACATCGAGCCGATCGGGAAGAGCAGGGTGCCCAGCGAGGACTGCAGGGCGGAGTAGTGCAGCCCGCCCTGGAAGTAGAGCTGGAGGAGGATGAAGATCGGGGGGAACGCCGCGTAGAAGAACAGGCAGGTCACGAAGGAGAAGGAGAAGCTGGGCAGGGCGAGCAGCCGGGGCTTGATCATCGGATGCGCGTCACGCCGGTCCAGCGACCGCTCCCACAGCACGAAGGCGACCAGCAGGACGGCCCCGACGCCCAGCAGCCACCACGGGGGGTTCACCCCTTGGTCGCCGTTCTCGGCGAGCGGCAGCACGATCGCGATGAGCGCCAGACCCAGCAGGGCCATGCCCCCGAAGTCGACCCCACTCCGGCCGGCGCCCTTGTGCGGTGTCTGCGGCAGCCGCCGGTAGCCGAGGACGAGGGAGATCAGGCTGATCGGCATGCCCATGAAGAAGACATAGCGCCAGCCGTTCTGGTGTCCGAAGCCGTCGACGGTCTGCCCCGCGATCAGGGGACCCCACGCGGTGGACATGGCCACGATCGCGGCGTACACACCGAACGCCTTGCTCCGCCCCTTGCCGGTGAAGAGCTGCTGCATCAGCCCGATGACCTGCGGGATGACGATGCTGCCGGCGATGCCCATGACGAAGCGGGAGGCGACCAGCCAACTGCCGTTCGGCGCCAGCGCGCAGGACAGGGAGGCCAGCAGGAAGAGCACCATGCCGATGACGAACATACGCCGCCGGCCGAAGTCGTCGCCCAACCGTCCGGCAGGCACCAGGGTCACGGCGCCGGCCAGCGAGAACCCGGCGGTGGCCCACGTCACCTGGGTCGGCGACATGTGCAGCGCGGTCTGCATCGTCGGGAGGATCGCGTTCATCATGCTCGTGTCGAACATGACCATGAACGCGCCGACGAGACCGATGGACAGAGCCCGCCATCGCGTGGGGTCGAGTTGAACTGTCGTGGTCTTTGCTGATGCCGTCGTTGCCATCGGCCTTTTTCCTTTCGGTTATTCCCTTGGCTCGACTCGCGCGGTCGTCAGCCGGCGTCGGCTGTCCGCCAGGCATGGGCGCCCCACCGGCGGCGCGATTCCGAGGGCATTGCGAATGGACGTGCCGCCGTACGGGCACGCGGCGGCACATTGACGTCCGACCCGTCGCCTCCGTCCCGTCGCCGGCTCGTACGAGTGGCACACGTCATAGAAAAGGAAGCTAGCTTCCTAGTAGGTAGGCGTCAAGGAGTCCTGCAAGCTTCAGGGGCAGTTCACATCTGGGCAGCCCGAAGGGCCGGACTCCGTGGGACTGAGTCCGGCCCTTCGTCGCTGTCCTGCACCGCTTACCAGGGGCGGCCACCCGGTCAGGCCGGGGCGATCATGCCCGCCGAGAGGTCGATGTCGGCGCCGCACAGGCCGGGCATGGCCAGCATGGCCAGCAGCGCCTGGGCGACCTCGGGCTCCTCCACCAGGCGGCCCAGCGCCGAGCGGGAGGCGAAGGCACGCTCGGCCGCCTCGACCGTGGAGCCGGTGAGCTCGGCTTCGAGGCGGAAGTTCCGAGCCATGCGCGGTCCCCGCACCGGGCCCGGGGAGAGTGTGTTGACGGAGATGCCGAGCGGTCCGACCTCCCCGGCCAGGGTCCGGGTGAGGCCGATCAGGGCCATCTTGGAGGCGGTGTAGGGCGTGCGGTTGAGCAGCGGACGCTTGCCGCTGACGGAGGCGACGTTGACGACGTCGCCCCGCCCTGCCGTGATCATGGCGGGCAGGAAGGCCCGGCAGACCAGGTAGACGCCCCGTACGTTCGCGGCGAAGACGTCATCCCACTCCCCCGGTTCGATGTCGACGAGCGGCTTCACGGGACCGGCGACGCCGGCGTTGTTGACCAGGACCGAGATGTCCTCGTCCGCCAGCTCCGCGGCGAGGGCGGCCACCGAAGCGGGGTCGGAGACATCGCAGCGGGCCGTACGGGCCTTGCCGCCGGCCTCCTTGACGAGCGCGGCGCCGGCACCCAGCGCCTCGGCATTGCGGCCGACGAGGACGACCCGCGCGCCGGCCCCGGCCAGCGCGACCGAGAAGGCCCGGCCGAGCGGGCCGCCCCCGCCGGTGACCAGCGCGGTGCGGCCGTCGACAGGGTGCTTCACGCGCCGGTCCCCTCGTAGCCGGAGCCCTCGGTGGCCCAGGGCAGCGCGTCGTCACCGAACTTGGCGGCGCGCAGGTCGCCGGAGCGGGCATGCCCCTCGAAGAGCTCGACGCGGGCGGCGCGCCCGCACAGCCGGCCGAGGAACGCGCTGGACCCCGGCTCGGTGACCTCCTGGTACGTCACCGTCTTGAGGTACTTGCCCACCCACAGGCCGCCGGTGTACCGGGCGGCGCCCCGCGTGGGCAGCACATGGTTGGTGCCGATGACCTTGTCGCCGTAACTGACACACGTGCCCTCCCCCAGGAAGAGCGCGCCGTACTGGGTCATCCGCTCCAGCGCGAGGCGCGGCTCGGCGGTGAGCACCTCGACGTGCTCGGAGGCGAACTCGTCGGCCAGCTCGTACAGTTCGTCGATGCCGTCGACGACGATGACCTGGCCGTGGTCGCGCCACGCGGGCTCGGCGAAGTCCTTGGTGGGCATGTCGGGCAGGATCGCCTCGACGTGCGCGATGGCCTTGCGCCCGAGCTCCTCGGACGTCGTGATGAGGATCGCCGGGGAGTCCGGGCCGTGCTCGGCCTGGCTGAGCAGGTCGACGGCGGCGGTGTACGGGTCGGCGTCGTCGTCGGCGAGGACCAGGATCTCGGTCGGCCCGGCGAACAGGTCGATGCCGATCTGGCCGAACAACTGGCGCTTGGCCTCGGCGACATAGGCGTTGCCGGGGCCGGCGATCAGGTTGACCGGCGCCATGGTGTCGGTGCCGATGGCCATCGCGGCGACCGCCTGGACGCCGCCGAGCAGCCAGATCTCGTCCGCCCCTGCGAGGTGCGCGGCGGCCACGGTCGCGGCGGGGACCTCACCGCGGATCGGCGGCGTACAGGCCACGACGCGCGGGACGCCGGCAGTCTTGGCGGTGACGATCGTCATGTGCGCGGAGGCGGTCAGCGGGTAGCGCCCGCCGGGGATGTAGGCGCCGACGGCCTGGACGGGGATGTGCTTCTGGCCGAGCCGGACGCCGGGCAGGGTCTCGATCTCGAACTCGCCCATGGAGGCGAGCTGGTGCTGCGCGAAGTTGCGGACCTGGTCCTGGACGAACCGGATGTCGTCGATGACCTGCTGTGGCACCTCGCTGACGATCTTCTCGATCTGCTCCGGCGAGAGCCGGAACGATTCGGGTGACCACTTGTCGAAGCGCTCGGAGTACGCGCGGACCGCCGCGTCACCGCGCTCACGGATGTCGGCGATGACGCCGGTGACGACGTCCTTGACGGCCTCGTTGGAGGCCGCGGTCTGCTCTTTCGGTTCGGCGTGCTTGAGGTGCGTGCCCATGGCGGGGCCTTTCGGTGAGTGCGGCTCAGTGCAGCGGGCTGTGCATCAGACCGTCGAGCACATCTGCGCCGAGACGGTCCTTGAGGTCGTCGGTGAACACGCCGTCGACGAGGATGAACGCCATCCGGGCCGAGGAGTCGGTGCGGTTCTCCCAGCGGTGGTCGGTGCCCCGCTGGACCACCACGTCGCCTGCGCGCAGCGTGGTCTCGGTGTCGTCCAGGACGAGGACGACCTCGCCGCTCAGCACGATGCCGTAGTCGACGGACTGGGTGCGGTGCGTCGGGGAGATCACGCCCGGCGGGAACTCGTTGACGCGGATCTTGGTGCCGTTCGGGGACGGCGGCACGGTCAGCGAGATCTCCGTCGGGTCGGGCTCGTCCGGGGCGATCGGCGCCGGCATGGCGGCGGTCCCCCACATCTCGTAGAAGTGCGCGCCGTCGGGGGCGGTACGGATCACCGGTGGCGGGCCGTCGGACAGGAAGACGGAGGTGCCGTCCTTGTCGTGGCCGGTCACCACACGGCGGGGGGTGTCGCTGGTCACGGGTCTCCTCTACGGGCGGCGGTACGCGGGCGTACGCGGGCGGCTATACGGGCGGCGCGCTGAACAGCACGTCCGGGTCGTTGAACTGCTCCTTGGCGACCAGCTCGCTCATCGGGTCGGCGGTGCCCCACTGGTCCTGGGTGATCGGGTCGTCCACGTCGTGCAGACCCGGGTGCCAGGTGTCCTCGTCGAGGACCGCGAGCTCGGTGGTGTACTCCACGGTGTTGCCGTGCGGGTCGTGGAAGTACGAGAAGGTGTTGTCGCCGGCGGTGTGCCGGCCGGGTCCCCAGGTCAGCCGGGTGCCGGCGCGCAGTGCCCGCCCGGTGCCGCGCATGTACTCCTCGACGCCGCGCATCTCGAACGAGGCGTGGTGCAGGGAGACATGGGGGCCGCGGGCGATGGCGAAGCTGTGGTGGATCGGGCTGCATCGCATGAAGTACATGAGCTCGCCCATGTGGTTGCTGTAGAGCGTGTCGGAGAGCCGGAAGCCGAGGTGCTTCTCGTAGAAGGCCTTGAGGGCCTCCGGGTTCTGGGAGTTGACCACGCAGTGCGACAGCCGGACCGGGATGGCCTCGCGCTCCTCGATCCTGCGGTGGGTGCGGGTCGCGACGTCGCTGGAGACCTCGACGACCCGGCCGTCGAGGTCGAAGAAGCGGAAGCCGTAGCCGCCGCCGGGGGTGTCGAGCGTGCCGGGCTCGGAGATGACCGTGACGTCGTCGTCGGCGGTGAGCCGGGCGGCCAGCTCGTCGACGTCGGCGGCGCTGCCCGCGCCGAAGGCGACCAGGTCCATGCGCTTGTGCTGGTCCTTGCGGATGCGTACGACGTACTGCTCGGGGCTGCCCTCGGCGGCGAAGAAGGCGATGCCGCTGTCGTTGGCGATCTCGGTCAGGCCCCAGGTGGAGCCGTAGAAGGCGCGCTGCGTGTCGAAGTCCGGTACCGCCAGGTCGACATGGCGCAGGTGGGTGATGGGCTGGAAGGTCACGGTGGTGTCAGCTCCTAGGCGGTGACGTCGGGGACGCAGGTGTTGCGCTGGCTGCCCAGCCCGGTGATCTCGGCCTCCATGACGTCGCCCGGCTTCAGGAAGGTCCCCCAGTGCGCCCCGTTGCCGGCCGGGGAGCCGGTGAGCAGCAGGTCGCCGGGGCGCAGGGTGGTGGTGGCGGACGCGTACTCGATGAGCCTCGGGATGTCGAAGATCATGTCCTTGGTGGACTCGTCCTGCCGTACGACGCCGTTGTGCCGCAGGGTGATCCGTACGTCCGACGGGTCGGGCACGAAGGCGGCGGGGACCAGGAAGGGGCCGGTCGGCAGGAAGGTGTCGGCGTTCTTGGCGGTGAACCAGTCGGTGCCGATGGCCTTGAGGTCGGGCCGGTAGAGCCGGTCGCGGGTGGTGATGTCGTTGCAGATCGTGTAGCCCGCGACGTACGACATGGCGTCCGCGCGGCGGATGTGCCGGCCCTCGCGGCCGATCACCAGGGCGAGTTCGAGCTCCCAGTCGTGCTGCTCGCCGAGCGCCGGGAGGATCACGTCGTCGTACGGTCCGGTGATGGCGCGGGGGCTGCCGAGGAAGATGTACGGGACGCCGTTGCGGGCGCGTTCGTCCATCATCTTCTCGGCGTCGGCGCGGGCCTCCTCGCGGGTGGCGCCGTGCACGCTCTCCCGCTCGGCGGCGACCAGGTCGACCACGTGGCGGCGGTAGTTGGCACCGCTCTGCAGGATCTGGCCCGGCTCCAGGGGCGCGTGGATTCGCAGGTCGGCGAGGTCGTACCAGGAACCGCCGGGGTCATCGGCGAGTGGGCGCAGCCGTACCAGCGAGGCGTCCCAGTCCCTCACCAGCGTGGCGACATCGGGCGCCAGGTCGGACACGTCACGCACCTGCCGTCCGGTGACCAGGCCGGGGAAGGGCGCGCCGGCGCCGGCCCCGAAGGTGCCGAGGGCGAACGGTCCGGCATGGGTGGGCAGCGGGAGTGGATCGGGCACGGGTGCTCCTCGGATCGGGGCAGGAGGTTTCAGCGTCGCTCCGGCCACGCTAGGCAGCGCCGTGGCGGCAGCGGAAATACCCATCCGCGATGCCTGTCATCAGGTGGCGGATGGCCAGGTGGAGGCGGGGCCGAACGGCCCATCACCGTGCGGGATGGATGACCACTCGCTTGCCGATGACTCGATCCGTTGACTGTGCATCAACGTGCGAAGGAAGGTCGGGCCAGGCACCGACCGGAACCGAGGAGCACACGTGATCGTCGAGCACGCCGAACTGGCCGTTCAGGCCGGCCGTGAGGAGGAGTTCGAAGCCGCCTACCAGGAGGCCCGTAAGGTGATCTCCCAGGCCGAGGGCTTCCACTGGGTGGAACTGCTGCGCGGTGTGGAGCGCCCCGGCGTCTATCTGCTGCTGGTCGGCTGGGACTCCGTCGAGGCTCACAACGTGGGCTTCCGTGAGTCCGAGCGCTTCCTGCGGTGGCGGGAGCTGATCGGGCCGTTCTTCGCCTCGCCGCCGGACGTGGAGCACTTCGACGCCCTCGGTACGCGTTTCTCCGGCTGATCCTTTCGAACTCCTATCTGTTAAGGAACGACCCATGGCTGTCTCGAAGGTGCTCGTCGTCGGCGGCGGCATCACCGGAAGCGTGCTGTCCCTCGCGCTGGCCCGGCGCGGTGTGTCCGTCGATCTCGTCGAGATTTCGCCGCAGTGGTTCGGCGTCGGCCACGGGATCACGGTGCAGGGCAACGCGCTGAAGGCGCTGCGCGAGGTCGGCGTGCTCGACCGGGTGCTCGAGAAGGCCGTCCCGTTCAACCACATGCGGCTGCGGCAGGCGGACGGCTCCCTGATCGTCGAGCTGGCCACCCCGCACACCGGCGGTGACGATCTGCCCTCCACGACCGGCGCACTGCGCTCGGACCTGCAGGACGCGCTGTGCGACGCCGTCTACGCGGCCGGGGTGCAGGTACGCCTCGGGCTGAGCGTCGAGACCTTCGAGCAGTCGCCCGACCACGTCGACGTCGTCTTCACCGACGGCTCGACCGGCCGGTACGACCTGGTGGTCGGCGCCGACGGCCTCAAGTCGCACATGCGCGCCCTGATGGGCATAGAGACGCTCCCCGAGCCGGTCGGCATGAGCATCTTCCGGGTGGTCGCGGACCGTCCGGCCGAGATGGACTGCGCCGAGGTCTACTACGGCGGCCCGCGGTACAAGGCCGGGTACAGCCCGATCTCCGAGGACAAGTGCTACGCGTATCTGCTGGACGAGAATCTCGACGCGTCGCTCATCGGTCCCAGGGCGCCGCTGTCGCTGCTGCGCGAGCGCGGCGCGGGCTACGGCGGCATCTGGGGCCGGATCCTGGAGGCACTGCCCGAGGACACCACGGTCGACTACCGCTGGATCGAGGCCGTCCTGGTCGAGGCCCCCTGGTACCGCGGCCGGATGATCCTCATCGGTGACGCGGTGCACGCCTGCCCGCCGCTCATCGCCCAGGGCGCGGCGATGTGTACCGAGGACGCCGTCGTCCTGGCCGAACTGGTCACCGGGGACGGCCCGGTGGAGACCGCCCTCAAGGACTTCATGGCCCGCCGGATGCCACGGGTGCGTACGGTCCTGGAGAACTCGCTGCAGCTGGCCGAGTGGGAGATCCACCCGGAGACGCCGGGCGCCGACCCGGGCCGCATCATGCAGGACACCCTCACCTTCCTCCAGGCAGAGGCGTGATGACGATCCCGACGCCGGTCATCGACTTCCACGGCCATCTGGCCGTGCCCGCCGCCAACGCCCTCGTGGCCGGCACGCCCGGCTTCGCCGCGGAGCTGGCCGCCGAGCAGCGGTCGCACTCCCCCGAGAGCCTGGCCGCCAACCAGGCACAGCTGGGCCGCCTCGGCCCGCAGCTCACGGATGTCGCGACCCGGCTCGCCGAGCTGGACGCGATGGGCGTCGACCTCCAGGTCGTCGGCCCCATGCCCATGCACCACTACTGGGCGGACCGCGAGCTCGCCGCCCGGCTGGCGCGTACCACCAACGAGGCCGTCGCCGCGCACTGCGCCCAGGCCCCGGACCGGCTGGCCGGCCTGGGCACGGTGCCGCTGCAGCACCCGTACCTGGCGGTCGCCGAGCTGTCCCGGGCGGTGTCGGAGTACGGGCTGCGCGGGATCAGCGTCTCCACGACGGTGGACGGCCGCGAACTGGCCGACGAGCGCCACGACCCGGTGTGGGCGCGCGCCGAGGAAGTCGGCGCGATCGTCTTCGTCCACCCGTGGGGCTGCTCGCTGGCCGAACGGCTGGCCACCCACTACCTCGGCAACACGGTCGGGCAGCCGGTGGAGACCACGGTGGCGCTGTCCCATCTGATCTTCACCGGGGTCCTGGACCGCTTCCCGGGCCTGAAGCTGGTGGTGGCGCACGGCGGCGGCTATCTGCCCACGTACGTCGGGCGCTCCGACCATGCCTGGCAGGCCCGGCCGGACGCGCGCGGCTGCCGCGAGAAGCCCAGCAGCTATTTGCGCCGGATGTGGTTCGACGCCTTGGTCTACACCCCGCAGGGGCTGCGCCAGCTGGTGGACGCGGTCGGCGGCGACCGGGTGGTTCTGGGCACGGACTACCCCTTCGACATGGGCGTGGACGATCCGCTCAAGCGCCTGGACGACGCCGGGTTCGCCCCGGCCGAGCGGGACGACATCGCCGGCGGAAACGCGGCACGGCTGCTGGGAGGGCTGAGCTGATGGACACAGCGGACGCGACGGAGGAGGAGCTGGCCAGGGCCCGCTCCGCGTACCGCAACCGGGGCCGATGGGGTGCCGACGACGTGCTCGGCACCCTCAACTTCCTCGACAACGGCAAACGCGCCCACGCCGCGAGCCTCGTCCGCCGCGGCAGACCGGTCTCCCTCGCGGCCGCCGGTGCCCGCTGGCACACCGACGGGCATGCCGCGGAGGGCTTCACCGGTCGCGGCGTGCTCCTCGACGTGGCCCGCGTGGTCGCCGGCCCGGGCAGGGAGCTGCCGGACGGTTTCCCCGTGCGCGAGGAGCACCTGCGCCTCACCATCGAGGCCCAGGGCGCCACCTCCTCCGTACGCCGCGGCGACATCGTGCTGGTCAGGACCGGGCAGCCGGCCCGCTGCCGCCGCCTGGACAACTGGAGCGGCTACGAAACCGGGCCCGCCGCCGGCCTGTCCTTCAGCACGCTGGGCTGGCTGCACCGCACCGACATCGCGGCGGCCGCCACCGACACCGCGGGTTTCGAGGTGCGCCCGCACGAGTTCCCCTCCGCCTGCGTCGACCCGCTGCGCCAGATCGCCATCCCCGACCTGCGGCTGCCGCTCGGTGCCCGGTTCGACCTGGAGGAGCTGGCCGAGGACTGCGCCGCCGACGGCGTGTACGAATTCCTGCTGGTCGCCGCCCCGTTGCCGGTCAGGGACCACGATTCGGTCGATGGATCACCCGTCAACCCGATTGCCATCAAGTGAGAGCCATGAACCGATTCACAGGCCGTCTGCACCTCCCGGGCCAGGACGGATACGAGGAAGCCCGCATCGGCCGGGTGTTCAACGCCCGGCGCCCCGGCCGCCGGCCTGCCGCCGTCCTCGAGGCGGTCTGCGAGCAGGACGTCGTCGAGGGCGTGCGGCTGGCGATCGAGCGTGGCTGGCAGGTCGCGGTGCGCTCCGGCGGTCACAGCTGGGCGGCCTGGAGCGTGCGCGACGAGGCGCTGCTGATCGACCTCGGCGGCCTCCGGGAGCTCTCGTACGATCCGGGGACCGAGCTCGTGACCGCGACGCCGTCGGTCAAGGGCGGGGACGAACTCAATCCGTATCTCGGGCAGTTCGGCCGCCTCTTCAACGGCGGGCACTGTCCGTCGGTCGGCATCGGCGGCTTTCTGCTGCAGGGCGGTCAGGGCTGGAACGCCCGTGGCTGGGGCTGGGCGGCGGAGAACATCGTCGCGATCGACGTGGTCACCGCCGAGGGCGAACTGGTCCGCGCCGACGAGGAGCACCACAGCGACCTGTTCTGGGCCGCCCGGGGCGCGGGCCCCGGCTTCTTCGGCATCGTCACCCGCTTCCACCTGCGCACCAGGCCGCTGCCGAAGCATCTGGCGCAGACCGTGCACGCCTATCCGCTGGACCTCTTCGACGAGGTGATGACCTGGCTGCACCACACCCACCACGAGGTCTCCGACCTGGTGGAGATCGTCGCCGTCACTCAGACCCCGCCGGACCCCCTCCCCGGCCACCCGGGCGGCGCGGTCCTCCTGGTCACCGGCGTCTCGATGACCGACACCCCGGAGCAGGCCGCCGAGGCGCTGGCCCCGCTGCACGCCAACCCGTACGCGGACCGGGCGCTGCTGCGCATCGAGGCGCAGCCCACCACCTTCGCCGAGCAACTGCACATGCAGCGCGTCGCCAACCCCGAGGGCCACCGCTATCTGGTGGACAACGCCTGGCTGCGGGGCACCGCCGAGGAAGTGGTCCCGGCGATGCGCAAGGCGTTCACCGACCACCCGACGCCGCAGACCTTCACCATCTGGTTCAGTATGGCGCCGCTGCGGGAGCTGCCGGACATGGCCTTCTCGATGCAGACGGAGATCTACTCGGCCACGTATGTGGTCTACAGCGACGAGTCGAAGGACGCCGAACACCGCGCCTGGCTCGACGCCGCGATGGCCGACCTCCAGCCGGTGACGGCCGGCCAGTATCTCGGGGACTCGGACTTCACCAACCGGCAGCTGCGCTTCATGGGCGACGAGCAGTGGGCGCGCCTTCAGGCGATACGGGCCGAGCGCGACCCGAAGGGCCTGTTCGCCGGCTACCTCACGGCCGCCGGACCGGCCATGAACACCAACCACTGGGAGCGATAGAGCATGCGTTTCGCCACGTACGAGTTTCAGGGCGCCGAGCGGGCCGGAGTGGTCCTGGAGGACCGGATCCACCCGCTGCCCGAGGGCGTCACCCTGCTCGCGCTCATCCAGGAGGGCGGTGACGCCCTGCGCGAGGAGGGCATCCGCGCGCTGGCGGGCACCGGGGCTGTGGAGCTGGCCGCCGTGCGGCTGCTGCCGCCGCTGCCCACCCCGCCGAGCATCCGTGACTTCGTCGGCTTCGAGGCCCATGTCGAGGGTGTCTCCAAGAGCCTGGACGGCCTGGAGCACGTCCCCGAGGTCTGGTACCGGGCGCCGGCGTTCTACTTCACCAATCCGCACGCCGCCGTCGGCGCGTACGACGACGTGCCGGTGCCGGAGAACTGCTCGGTGCTGGACTTCGAGATCGAGGTCGCCGCGGTGATCGGCCGCTCGGGCAGGGATCTCGAGGCCGGGCAGGCCCGCGACCACATCATCGGCTACATGGTCTTCAACGACTGGTCGGCCCGTGATCTGCAGAAGCCCGAGAAGGAGCTCGGCCTGGGCTTCTCCAAGGGCAAGGACTTCGCCAACACCCTCGGCCCCTGGCTGGTCACCGCCGACGAGCTGGAGCACCGCCGGGACGCCGACGGGTACCTCGACCTCGAGATGACCGTGACCCTCAACGGCACCCTGATCGGGCGCGACACCCTCGCGAACGCCTCCTGGACGTTCGAGGAGATGGTCGCCTACGCCTCGCGGGGCACCTGGGTCCGCCCCGGCGACATCCTCGGTTCCGGCACCTGCGGCTGGGGCGCCCTCGCCGAGCACTGGGGCCGCAACGGCGAACGTACGCCGCCGCCGCTGAAGCCCGGCGACCGGGTGACCCTGGCGGTGGAGGGCCTCGGCACGATCAGCAACCGCATCGTGCCGGGCGCGCCCGCCCACCCGCTCGCCCGCGCTCGCAAGCGGGGGCGCACCCCGCGCCCCTGACCCGGCGAGCAGCACGCGTGACCCCTGGGCCCGGCGGGGCCCAGGGGTCGGCTGCGTTGTCCGGGACGGGCGCGGAGGCGGAGGCGGAGGCGGAGGCGGGGCACGATTCGCCTCCCCGATGGCTGGCATCGCGTATCCGGCCGAATTCTGAGAAATTCCTTTCGACTCTTCCTCGGCCTGGTAACGATGGTTACGCTCACGTTTCATCGAAATGAATCCGGGGCTTGATCCTCATCCAGTCCTCGATCCCCCAAAACCCCCGATGAAGCGGGCCGAAGGAGAGCGTCCATGGGTCTCGGAGCGATCGACCTCAATCTGCTGGTTGCCCTTGAGGCCCTGCTCGAGGACCGGAATGTGACCCACGCGGGGGTTCGGCTTTCCACCAGCCAGTCCGCGATGAGCGGATCGCTGGCCCGGCTGCGCCGCCATTTCAATGACGAGCTGCTGGTGCGTGTGGGCCGCAATTACGAGCTGACTCCGCTGGCCGAGCGGCTGCTGCCGGTGGTCCAGGACACGCTGCGCAAGGCCGAGGAGGCGCTGTCCCTGACCCGGCAGTTCGATCCGGCCGAGAGCCGCCAGCGGTTCTCCGTGGTGATGTCGGACTACGCGATGACGGTGTTCGTCGAACCGCTGCTGCGGGTGCTGGCCGACGAGGCACCGGGCGTACGGATCGACTTCCACCCGCTGGTGCACGGCGAGCCCGAGAACGAGACGCATCTGCGCTGCCACGACGTGATGGTCGCGCCGCTGGGCTACAGCCTGCCGGGGATCAGCGAGACGGTCATGCACGACCGCTTCGTCTGCATCGTCGACCGCAACAACCGCAGGGTCAAGGACGGCCGGCTGACCCTGCGCGACCTGGCCGAGATGCCGCACGCCGGCGCCGGGTTCGGCAAGAGCCCCACCCCGGCCGGGCGGCAGCTGGAGACGCTGGGCATCACCCCCCGGGTGCAGGTCAGCACCCCCGGCTTCAGTGTGCTGCCCTTCCTGGTGGCGGGCACCGAGCTGGTGGCCCTGGTGCCGGAGCGGCTGGCCACCCGCTTCGAGCCGTTCGTCGGCTGTCTTGCCGTGCCGACCCCCTTCCCGGACGTGCCGCTCATCGAGGCGCTGTACTGGCACCACAACCGGCACACCGACCCCGGCCACCGCTGGCTGCGCGAGACCATCCGCCGGGTCGGCGCCGAGCTGGACGACAACGCGAACGCCGCTACGGCCGCCACGGCCGATGTTTCGACGCCCGACGAGCTGTCCCGCGTGCTGCCCTTCGCCCGGTCGGCCGCCAACACCGCCTGACCGGTGTGCCCGGCCGACCGACTCACCGGCCGGATGGCAGGCATACGAAGTACGAGTTTCCCCCGCCCCTTCCGCGTACGTAGCGTGAGCTGCGAGAACGCCGATCGCTGGAGGGAATCGTGAGCCGCAACCGCCTGCAGGGCAGGACCGTCGTCGTCACCGGAGCAGCGCAGGGCCAGGGAGCCGCGGAAGTGGAGGCCCTGGCCCGTGAGGGTGCCACGGTCATCGCGACCGATCTCCTCGACGAGGCCGGGCAGAAACTGGCGGAGGGGCTGCGGGCTGAGGGCCTGGACGTGCACTTCCACCGCCTCGACGTCACCCAGGAAGGTGACTGGCAGGCGCTGGTCGACTGGCTGACCCCGCGCCATGTGCCGCTGCACGGCCTCGTCAACAACGCGGGCATCCCCATGCGGGCCCGCCTCGGCTCGGTCCCCCTGGACGACTGGAACCGGGCCTTCGCCGTGAACACCACCGGGCCGCTGCTCGGCATCCAGGCCCTGGCCCCGCTGATGACGGCGCCGACGGGCGGCTCGATCGTCAACATCGGTTCCGTCGCCGGTCTCACCGCCCACCACGCGGTCGCGTACACCGCCAGCAAGTGGGCGCTGCGCGGGTTGTCCAAGGTCGCCTCGCTGGAGCTGGCGTCCCAGGGGATCCGTACGAACATCATCCACCCGGGCTACATCGAGACGCCGTTGATGACGAGCGCCAACCCGGCGTTCGTGCAGGCGCATCTCTCGCTGACCCCGCTCGGCCGGGCCGGCACGCCGGCCGAGGTGGCCCCGCTGGTGGTGTATCTGATCTCCGACGAGTCCGCGTATGTCAACGGCGCCGAGATCACCGTCGACGGAGGCTACGCGTCGCACGGCGGCACCAAGGTCATCGTGGACGCGGTCGACCGGGCGGCGGCCGCTGCGGCCGAGTAGCGACGCGGAAGGGCCCGGTCCAACGGGCCGGGCCCGACTCAGTGGGGGGGAGCAGGGTCACGCGAAGGCCGGCTCGGCGGCCCGGTCCTCGGTGGTCTCCGGGTTGGCCTGGGAGCGCAGGACGACGAGGACGATCACAGCGCCGACCAGGGAGGCGATCCCGCAGATCGTGGTGCCGACGCTGAGGCCGTGGGCCAGCGCGTCGCGGGCCGCGAGCTGGGCCGCCTGGCCCGCCGCCGGCACATTGACGACGGCCAGCGGGCCGCCCGCGGCGTTGATCGCGGCGGCGGCGCCGGAGAGCTTGCCGACCAGCATGTCGCCGGCCAGGCCCATGGCCACGGAGCTGATGACGGCCGGGCCCAGCGCCTGGCCGAACTCCCGCACCAGGCTGGTGGCGCCGCTCGCCATGCCGGTCAGGTGGGCGGGGACGGAGTTGACGGCGGCGGCGGTGAGCGAGCTGACCACGAAGATGAAGCCGATGCCGAGCAGCATCACCGGCCCGAGGAAGGCGGCCAGTGAGGTCGTGGTGATGGGCAGCGCGGACAGCCAGAACTGCCCGGCGGCCATGGGCAGCAGACCCGACAGGAGCAGCCAGCGCGGGTTGACCCCGCTGAGCAGGCGGCTGAGCACCGGCGCCATCAGCAGCGGGATCAGCTGCAGGATGACAAAGGGCATGCCCGCCCGGAGCGCGTCCAGGTGCATCACCGCGCCGAGCCGGATGCTGACGCAGTAGGCGGTGCCGATGAATCCGAGCATGCCGACCAGCGCGACTCCGGCGGCGCCCGCGAAGGAGGGGATCCGCAGCAGCGACAGGTTCATCATCGGCGACTGGGAGCGCAGTTCGGCCACCACGAAGGCCGCCAGGGCGAGGGCACCGACGACGAAGCAGCCGACGATCGGACCGGAACTCCAGCCGCGGTCCCCGCCCTCGATGATGGCCCACAGCAACGTGGTCAGCGCCACCGCGATGCTGACCTGGCCGGGCCAGTCCAGCGAACGGCCCTCGGGAGCCTTGGAGTCGGTGACCGACCGGAAGGAGATCGCCGCGCTGATCAGGCCGATCACCGCGGCGGGCAGGAAGGCGTAGCGCCAGTTCGCGTACGTGCCCAGCAGGCCGGACTGCAGCGGGCCGATCGCGGAGGCGAGGGAGATGCTCAGCGCCCAGGTGGACAGGGCCTTGGCGCGGTCCTTGGTGTCGGGTGTGGCGGCGGCGAGGACGGCGAGGGTGGTCGGGAAGATGGCGGCGGCGCCGACACCGGCGACGGCCTGGCCGATCCAGAGCGCGTGGATGTTCTGCGCGGTGGCGTTGATGAGTTCACCGGCGGCCAGCACGATGCCGCCGATGACCAGCAGCCGCTTGCGGCCGAACATGTCGCCCACGACACCGAAGTTCAGCTCCAGGATGGCCGTCGGCAGGATGAACGCCGAGGTGACCCAGGCGACCTGGGAGCCGGACGACCCGAAGGCGGAGGTGATGTTTCCGTTGATCGGGGACGGGATGGTGATGCACATCTGCGCGATCGCCACGGCCAGACAGCACGCTATGAGTGTGCCGCGGTCGAGGTGCGGCTTCTTTGCCTGCGTCGACACGGTGGTTGGTTCCCTTCCTTGCCTGTCACTTCGTTGCCTGTCGCTTTTCGCCTGTCACCGGCTGCGCCTACGGAGCGGTCTCGATCAGCTCGATGAGGTTGCCCTCGGGGTCGGTCACCCAGGCGAAGCGGTAGCCGGGCTGCGGCGACGGCCCCGGCTTCATCACCTCGCCCGCCCCGTGCGCGACCAGCGCCTCGTACACCGGGTCCAGCTCGGGCACGTTGACGGCGAAGTGCCCGTAGCCCTCGGTGAGGGCGGCCTCCAGCGGATCGGCGGCGCGCAGTCCGGCGCTGGAGCCCGTCCGGGCCAGCAGTTCGATACGCCAGCCGTGCTCGATGTTCTCCAGGACCACGGCCGACAGCCCGGGCCCCTCCAGGGTGAACTCGAAGTAGGTCCGCAGTCCGAAGGCCTGGCTGTACCAGGCGGTGGCCGCCGCCAGGTCCTTGACGTTCACGCCGACGTGGTCGAAGCGTGCGTGGTGCGCGTTGTTCATGTCAGCCCGCCATCGCGCTGTCGCCGCCGTCGACCATGAGGTTGGTGCCGTTGACGAAGGCCGCGTCGTCGGAGCAGAGGAAGGCCGCCGCCCGGGCGATGTCCTCCGGCCGGCCGATCCGCCCCACCGGGATACGTGCCTCCAGGGCCGCCTTCGGGCCGTCGGGGTCGTCCAGGAAGGGCGCGGTGGCCGCGGTGCGGATCATGCCGGGGGCGACGGTGTTGACCCGGATGTTGTGCTTGGCGCCCGCGGCGCACATGTGCATGCTCATCGAGAGCACCCCGCCCTTGGCGGCGGCGTGCGGCACCATCGGCATGAAGGGCGCGCCGCGCACGGCCGCCACGGACGCGACGTTGAGGACGGCGCCGCCGCCCCGGGCGATCAGGTGCGGCCAGGCGGCCTGCGTACAGAAGTAGGGGATGTCGAGCTCGTTCTTGATGGTGAAGTACCAGTCCTCCGGCGGCATGGTCTCGAAGTCGCCGTTGCGCAGCGCGGAGGCGTTGTTGTAGAGGATGTCGATGCCGCCGAAAGCCTCGATGCCGGCCTCGATCCATTCCTTCGCGCCCTCCGGCGTGGACAGGTCGACCGGGGCCAGCGACTTCATCACGCCGCCGGCCTTCTCCACCAGCGCCACCGTCTCGGCGTCCGCCTCGGGGTTGATATCGCAGCCGAATACGACGGCCCCCTCCGCCGCGAATACCTGGGCGGCCCCCCTGCCGATTCCCGCTCCGGTACCGCTGATGAAGGCGATTTTCCCGGTCAGCCGTCCCATACCGTGCCCTTCGTCCCTTCGCCGCCGGACTGCGGCCCGCGTGCAGCGTAATTTCGCTGTCTTTCGCCGGACAAGGCATTCCGGGGCGAAGGGCCATCGGGGCTTCGCATGGCAGGTATGCGGTGGCGGACCGTTCAGCCGATGCCGAGCTCCGCGAGCGCCCGCCGCTGCGCAGGGGACGGCCTGAGCGGCCAGTAGAGGTAGCAGACTCCCCCGGTGCCGCTGCGGACCTGGCCGCTCGCGTTATAGCGCTTGGTCCTCAGCCAGATCGTCTCGAATTGGGACCTTTTGTACACATGCCGGACCGCCGCGTCGTCGGCGCTCGCCGGGTCGTTGGCGATGACGTCGCCGTCCTCGGTGAAGCCGATGACGCTCATCAGGTGGCCGGAGGTGCCGTAGCCGGCGCCGTCGAGTTCGTCGGCGAGGAAGGACTGGGACGTTATCACCGGGATGCCGGCGCAGATCAGCTTCTCGACGTCGTTGAGGGTGTGCAGCCGGGTGATGATCGCGTTCATGTCGCGGTACGTGGCCGCGTAGGCGGCGTTGAAGGGCCAGTTGCCGCAGCCCTCGTACTGGTAGTCGTACGTGTAGCGGGCGGCGTGGTCCACCTGGGGGTCGGCGTAGGCCGCATCGACCCAGGCAAGCTGCTCGGCGGTGGGGCCCCGGCCCCAGTACTGGAGGACCATCGCGGAGGAGGTGGGGCTGCACCAGGCCTCGCCGCCGTTGTCGTACTGCGGGTACTGGCCCTTGTGGATCTCCTGGGAGAAGCGCGGCACGGGCAGCTCGACGCCACGGCCCTCGCCGGGTACGGAGGCGGGCACGGTGAACCGGTCGGGGATGTCGGAGGCCATCGCGCCGATCCGCCAGACGGTGGGGGTGAGGCGGGTGCCGGGCTTGCGGTAGAGGGTCAGGCGCAGTCGGTACGAGGCGAGGCGCAGGCCGCTCGCGGGGTCGTCGATGGAGAAGGTGTCGGTCCAGATGCTGCTCTTGCCGTCGCTCTGGTCGTCCACCGAGGTGCGCCGGATGTCGTCGTCACCGGCCGCCCACCGGCCGAGTACGTACCAGGGGGTGGCGGTGCCGTCGGTGTAGGTGCCGCTGACCTCGGTCTGGATCCAGGTGCCGGCGGGGGTGTCGGCGTTCCAGGAGGCGACCAACTCGCTCGCCGGGTACGGTGGAATGTGCACTGGTGAGGTCCAGGTGGCCATCTCCCAGGTGGCAGTGGTCCTGGTGTGGGGGTCGGTGTAGTCGGTGGTGCCGGTGGCATGGCCGATGACGAGGCCCGAACGCGGGTATTCCGCGGCCCGGGTGCCCTGAGGCCCGCCGCAACGCCAGTCGGAACCGCTGGTCCAGCCGTGGTAGTCCACGGGCGCCTCCTCCGTGGCGGCGGTGCTGTCGTCGGCCGCGCTGCTCACGTCGGCGCTGTTCACGTCCGCGCGCGGCGTGGCGAAGGCGGGAGTCGCGGTGGCGGCCGCGGCGGCGATCGCGGCGGCCAGGACGGTCCGGCGGGGTGTGGTTCTTGTCATGGGCGGTTCCCCCTGTCGTGAGCGGTGTGGCAGGTGCACAACTATCGCCGCAGTGCACGCCTTTGGACCAGAGTTCCGGGGCGGCCCCGAGGTGTTCATTGGTGGAGACCAATGACACTCAGCGAATGGATACCGCGCGAATTTGTCAAGGATGACGCCACCAGTTCGATTCCATTCATCATATTGCCTGACAATCTGATCGCTCTGACGGAGTGTCACCGCGCCGCTTACGGAATGGAGTGAGACAAAGAGACCATGAGACGAGGTGCCATCACCACCAGACGTAAGGCCATCGCCGGGCTGGCTTTGCTCCTCGCCGTGAGTGTCACCGGCGGGGAACAACCGGCCGCGGCCGCCGCGGCGGCCCCGGACGGCGGCTGCAGTTCCTCCGTCCCTTACCGGTCCGGGACGCAGGGCTATCACACCTTCCGTATTCCGGCCGTCATCCGGATCGGAAAACGCACGGTGCTCGCCTTCGCCGAGGGGCGCCGGAACTCGGCCGCCGACCAGGGCGACATCGACACCGTCCTGAAGCGGTCGTCCGACGGCGGCTGCACCTGGGGCCGGCTCCAGGTCGTCGCCTCCGGACACGGCAACACCTTCGGCAATCCGACGCCGGTCGCCGACCCGCGCACCGGCCGGATCGCCCTGCTGCTGTGCCGCACGGTCGGGGACGGATACGCCGACCTGGATCGCAACCGCCAGGTCTACGTCACCTCCAGCACCGACGGCGGCGCCACCTGGGCCCGCCCCCGCGACATCACCTCCCAGGTCAAGCCCGCCAACTGGACCTGGTACGCGACCGGGCCCGGCCATGCCATCGCGCTGCGGCACGGCCCGTACGCCGGGCGGCTCCTGGCCCCCGCCAACCACATGGCCACGACCGCCGCCGGGAATGTGTACGGCGCCCATTCCCTTTACAGCGACGACGGCGGCACGACCTGGCGCATCGGCTACATCGAGCAGGACCCCAGCGAGTGGATCAACCTCAACGAGAACTCCCTGGCCGAACTCCCGGACGGCCGTGTGTACATCAACGCGCGCGACGAGGGCGGCTTCTCCGATGCGACCCGCGCCGACGGGTACAGCTCGGACGGCGGGCTCACCGTGCAGGGCTTTTCGCCGCAGGAGGACCTGCAGGGACCCGTGGTGCAGGGCGCGGTGCTGCAGACCAGCGGCGGGGCGCTGCTCTACTCGGCCCCGGCCGACCCGGTCCGGCGTGCCCGGATGGCGGTCCGCGTCAGCCAGGACGGCGGCATCTCCTGGGCGACCGCCTGGACCGTCTCCCAGCGCCCCGCCGGTTACTCCGACCTGGTGGAGCTGGAAGGTGGCAGGGTCGGCCTGCTCTACGAAACGGGAGCGGACTCCCCGTACGAGACGATCACCTTCGCCCGTCGCTGAGATGGCGGCGTTGTGCGGCTGAACGGGTGGAGTCGCATGTCCGAACGTCACACCGGTCGTTGTGCAGGTCCCATTCGCGATCTTCGAAGGAGAACGCAATGAACCGCTTTGTGAAGGCTGTGGCGCTGACCGCCGTCACCGGTGCCGCCGTCCTGGGCACCGCCGGTGGCGCCCTCGCCCACGACCACGACCGGCACCATGGCGGCGCCTCCGCCCGCGCCGTGGCCATCGGCTCCCCCGGTGTCCTGAGCGGCAACGTCATCCAGGTGCCGATCAACATTCCGATCAACGTGTGCGGCAACACCGTGAACGTGGTCGCGCTGCTCAACCCCACGCACGGCAACGTCTGCATCAACGGATGAACCGACACCCCTGAGAAGGGGGCGCGGCGTATTGCCCCGAGGGGCGTCCGGGAATATCTCCGGGCGCCCCTCGGGCATTTCGCCAAGCGGGTGATGTGATAAGCGCGCGGTGCGCGTGTCGGGCTATTCCATCTGATTACCGGGTGATCCTGGGAGCGGACGTATGTCCCGACAGCGCCACCCGAACGAAGGAGAACGATGGAATCCGTCTACGACGTGATGGTCCGTCAGCTCACCGAATACTTCGGCGTTCCACAGGAGCAGATCAGCCCGGACGCGACCTTCGAGGAGATGGAAGTCGACTCCCTCGCGCAGGTCGAACTCGCCACAATGCTGGAGGACACCCTCGGCGTGGCCCTTCCGCAAGGCCGCACGGACTTGACGCTCGGCGAGGCGGCGGCGTTCCTGGAGCGGGCGGCGGGCGGCGAGGCCGCCCGTTCGGCCCTGATGGGGGCCGCCAAGTGAGGGCACGGGTCACGGACATCGCCGTCACCGGGATCGGCCTGGTCACTCCCGCCGGGATCGGCCTCGAGCCGTCCTGGGAAGGGCTGTGCAAGGGCGAGGGGCTGGCCACCACCGACGAGGCGCTGGCCGGGCTGCCGGTCGACTTCTCCTGCGCCGTCCCCGGGTTCGACGGCGGGGCGCTGCTGGGCAGAAGACTGACCTGGCGGATCGACAAGTTCATCCAGCTCGCCATGGTCGCCGCCCGTGAGGCGGTCGCCGACGCCCGGCTGGACACGGCCACCTGGGACGGCCCCCGGGTGGCCGTCGTGCTCGGTGTGGCGAGCAACGGCGGCGACCGCTGGCCCATCGAGTACGGCAACCTGGGCAACGGCCGCGTCGAGTCCATCTCCCCCGCCACGCTGCCCCGTTCGCTGCCCAACATGGTGGCCGGCGAGGTCTCCGCGGACCTCCAGGCGGTGGGGCCCTGCCTGACCACCTCGACGGCCTGCGCCTCGGGCGCCACCGCCATCGGCACCGCGCGTGACCTGCTGCGGGCCGGGGCCTGCGACATCGCGATCACCGGCGGCACCGACTGCGCCCGGGTCGAGATGGGCTCCGCCGCCTTCTACCGCATGCGGGCCCTGTCGATGCGCGGCCACGACCCGGCCGGCGCCTCGCGGCCGTTCGACGCGGACCGCGACGGCTTCGTGCTGAGCGAGGGCGCGGGCGTCCTGGTCATGGAGCGCCCCGAGTACGCCCGGGCGCGCGGCGCCCGGATCCGCGGCTACGTGTCCGGGTACGGCGCCTCCAGCGACGGCTACCACCACACCCGGCCCGACCCCACCGGTGACGGCGCCCGGCGCGCCACGCTGGCGGCGCTGGCCGACGCGGGCGCCGAGCCGTACGACGTGCACCACGTCAACGCGCACGGCACGTCGACCCCGCTCAACGACCGCAGCGAGGCGACCATGCTGGCCTCGGTGTTCGGGACCCGTACGCCACCTCCCGTGACCTCGGTCAAGGGAGCCATCGGCCACACACTGGGGGCCGCGGGCGCCATCGACGCGGCGATCACCGTGCTGTCCCTGGAGCGCCAGCTGATCGTGCCGACCGCCAATCTCGACCGGCTGGACGACGGCATGGATCTGGACGTCGTCACGAAGGTGCCCCGCGCGCACCGCATGCAGGGCGCGCTGAGCAACTCCTTCGGCTTCGGCGGGCAGAACGCCGTGCTGTTCTTCCGTGCCGCCTGACGCCGCGTGACCCGCAACCCGCGGCTCGTGCTGCTGTTCGCCGTCGTGCTGACCGCCCTGCTCGGGGCGGTCGGCACGGGCACGCACGACCGGCTGGCCAACGGCGGCTACACGGCCTCCGGCACCGAATCTGCGCGCGCCAACCAGCTCCTGGCCGCCCGCTTCGGTGCCGGAAACCCCGATCTGGTCCTGCTGGTACGAGCGCGCGGCGGCGTCGACTCCCCCGCAGCGCGCGAGCAGGGCCGCCGCCTGGCCGCCCGCGTCGCCGGCGCGCCCGGGGTGGCGGCCGTGCACGCGTACTGGCCCGCCAGGACCCCGGGGCTGCGCTCGAAGGACGGCCACGAGGCCCTGATCACGGCGGATCTGTCCGGCGAGGACAAGGACGCCGCGCGGACCGCGAAGACCCTGGTGCCCGGACTCACCGGCAGCCGTGGGGTGCTCACCGTGTCCGCGACCGGGCCCGCCTGGGTGAGCGTCGAGGCGGGGCGGATCAGCGAGCAGGACCTGGTGAAGGCCGAACTCTTCGCGGCGCCGATCACCCTGCTCATCCTGGTGGTCGCACTGCGCTCGCTGCTCGCCGCCCTGCTGCCGCTGGCGATCGGCGCGGTGTCCGTGGTCGGCACGCTGGCCCTGCTGCGGCTGCTGACCTACGCGATGCCGGTCTCGGTCTTCGCGATGAACCTCACCAGCGCCCTCGGCTTCGGGCTCGCGGTGGACTACGGCCTCTTCCTCGTGACCCGCTACCGCGAGGAACTGCGGGCCGGGGCCACCCCGGAGGACGCCGTGACCCGCACCGCGCGCACCGCCGGACGGACGGTGGCCGTGTCGGCCTGCACGGTGGCCCTGTCGATGTCGGCGCTGCTGGTGCTGCCGCTGCCCTTCCTGCGGTCCATGGCCTGCGCCGGCATCGCGGTGGCGCTGCTCGCGGCGGCCGCCGCCACGGTGATCGTCCCGGCGCTGCTGGCGGTCGTCGGCCCCCGCATCGGCCGTTCCGGGCGCCCGGACAGCCCGTTGTGGCGAGCCGTGGCCCGGGCGGTGACCCGGCGGCCGGTCTACTACGGGGCCGGGTGCGCGCTGGCTCTCGTACTGCTGGCGACGCCGTTCGGGCACGTACGGTTCGGGCTGACGGACGAGCGGGCACTGCCGGCGAGCGCCTCGGCCCACACGACGGCGCGGGAGATCCGCGAGCACTTCGAGGATCCTGCGGAGCAGCAGCTGACGGTGGTGCTGCCCAAGGCGAAGGGGCCCGGCGTGAGTGCGTACGCGCGCCGGGTGTTCTGGCTGGACGGGGCGAGAGGGGTCGTCAGGACCGATGTGCCGGGGCGCGGAACACTGCTGACCGTGACGGGCCCCGGGGATCCGCAGTCACCGGCCGCCCAGCGGCTGGTGCGTGACCTGCGGGCCCTTCCGGCGCCCGGGGAGCGGCTGGTGGCCGGGCGTGCCGCGCTGCTGGCCGACACGCGGGCGGCGGTGGCGGACCGGCTCCCGGTGGCGGCGGGCATCGTGCTCGTCACGACCTGGGTGATGCTCTTCCTGCTCACCGGAAGTCTGCTGCTGCCGTTCAAGGCGCTGGTCGTGGGGGCGCTCAGCCTCACCGCGAGCTTCGGGCTGATGGTGTACGTCTTCCAGGACGGCCATCTGCGTGGCCTGGTGGGCGACTTCGCGGTGACCGGGACGCTGGATCTGACGATGCCGCTGCTGATGTTCGCCATCGCCTTCGGGCTCGCGATCGACTACGAGATCTTTCTGCTGTCCCGGGTACGGGAGCGCTACGCCCTCGGCGACGACAACCGCGAGGCCGTGGTGGAGGGCGTGGCCCGCACCGGGCGCCTGGTGACCACGGCGGCGCTGGCCGTCGCCGTGGTCACGGGCGCGCTGGCGACCTCGGGGATCACCGTGCTCAAGCTGCTGGGCACCGGGCTCGCCGTCGCCGTACTGGTGGACGCGACGCTGGTGCGCGGCATCCTGGTGCCCGCCTTCATGACCGTGGCGGGCCGGGCCAACTGGTGGGCGCCCGCGCCCCTGGCCCGGCTCCACGCACGGTTCGGCCTTCAGGAGGAGGCCGGCGGGCCCGCCGTCATCTCCCCGGCGACGGCCGCCGCGAAGGAGTCGACGTCCTCCTCGGTGGTGTCGAACGAGCACATCCAGCGGACCTCGCCGCTGGCCTCGTCCCAGAAGTAGAAGCGGTAGCTCTTCTGCAACCGCTCGCTGACCTCGCGCGGCAGGATCGCGAAGACCGCGTTGGCCTGGACGGGCCGTACGACGGTGACGCCCTCGATGCCGCGTACGGCCGCCGCCAGGCGCTGGGCCATGGCGTTGGCGTGCCCCGCGCTGCGCAGCCAGAGGTCGCCGGCGAGCAGCGCCTCGAACTGCACCGATACGAAGCGCATCTTGGAGGCGAGCTGCATGGACAGCTTGCGCAGGTGCTTCATGGCGCGCACCCGGTCCGGATTGAGGACGACGACGCACTCGCCGAACAGCAGGCCGTTCTTGGTGCCGCCGAAGGACAGGATGTCCACGCCCGCGTCGGTGGTGAACTCCGCCAGCGGCACACCGAGGGTGGCGGCGGCGTTGGCGATCCGCGAGCCGTCGAGGTGGACGGTGAGTCCGCGCTCGTGGGCGTGGTCGCAGATCGCCCTGATCTCCTCGGGCGTGTAGCAGGTGCCGAGTTCGGTGGTCTGGGTGATCGATACGACCTGCGGCTGGGCGCGGTGCTCGTCGTCGAAGCCCCAGGCCTCGCGGTCGATCAGCTCCGGGGTGAGCTTGCCGTCCGGGGTGGGGACGGTGAGCAGCTTGAGGCCGCCGACCCGCTCGGGCGCGCCGCATTCGTCGACGTTGATATGGGCGGAGGCGGCGCAGATGACCGCGCCCCATCGTTCGGTGACCGCCTGCAGGCCGACGACGTTGGCGCCGGTGCCGTTGAAGACGGGGAAGGCCTCGGCCCGGGGGCCGAAGTGGCGGCGGAAGACCTCCTGGAGGTGAGCGGTGTACTCGTCCTCGCCGTAGGCGACCTGGTGGCCTCCGTTGGCGAGGGCTACCGCGGCCAGGATCTCGGGGTGGACGCCCGCGTAGTTGTCGCTGGCGAAGCCGCGGACGTCCGGGTCGTGATGCCGCACGGCATCGGTTACGGGTGCGGGGTGAGCCACAGGCGCTTTCCGTTCACTGCTTGGGCGGGACGCGTCCACACGTCGGCGATGGCGTCGGCCAGGTCGGTCACATCGGTGAAGCCGGCGAACTTGGCGTTGGGCCGCTGTTTGCGCATCTCGTCGTGCACCAGGGCCTTGATGATCAGGACGGCGGCGGCCGCGGTGGGGTGCTCCGGGTCGCCGAGCTTGCGGAAGGAGTCGCCGAGGGCGAGCGTCCAGGCCTCGGCGGCGGCCTTGGCGGCGGCGTACGCGGCGTTGCCGGCGGTCGGCTGGGTGGCGCCGGAGGCGCTGATGAGGACGTACCGCCCGTGGGGGCTGCGCAGCAGTCCGTCGTGGAAGGCCAGCGAGGTGTGCTGGACGGTGCGGATCAGCAGCTTCTCCAGGAAGTCCCAGTCCGCGAGGTCGGTCTCGGGGAAGGAGGCCGAGCCGCGCCAGCCGCCGACCAGGTGGACCATGCCGTCGACGCGGCCGAGGTCCTTCTCGATCCGGGCGGCCCATTCACGGGTGCCGTTCAGGTCCAGCAGGTCGACGACGTCGCCGGTGATGGCTCCGCCGCCGGCGTCGTAGCGGGCCAGGTCCACGGCCTCGGCGAGCCGGTCGGGGCTGGCGTCGCCGGCCACGACGTGGGCGCCGGTCCGGGCGAGCCGCTGCAGGGTGGCGCGTCCGGCGGGGCCGCCGGCGCCGGCCACCACGATCACGGCGCCTTCGAGCGGGCGCGAACCCGGGTCGGTTTCGGTCATCTTCTCCACCGCCTCCTTCACGCTGCCGCCTGCCGCCTGTCACCGGCGGTGATCCCCTTGGTGGCGGCGATCACGTCGCGCAGCTTCTTGGCCAGGGCCTCGTAGAACATACTGAGCGGAAACTCGTCCGGCAGCACGTCGTCCACGAGTTTGCGCGGCGGCTGGTTCAGGTCCAGGGCGTCCGGGCCCTTGGCCCATACGGAGCCGGGGTGCGGGGAGAGATAGCTCGCGACCAGGTCGTAGGCGGCGAACCAGTGCACCAGCTTGGGGCGGTCGATGCCGTCCCGGTAGAGGGTCTCGATGTCGGCGCACAGCTGGTTGGTCACCTGCGGGGCGCGCTGCCAGTCGATGTGCAGCTTGTTGTCCGTCCAGCGTACGGCGTCGTGCTTGTGCAGGTACGCGAAGAGCAGCTGGCCGCCGAGGCCGTCGTAGTTGCGGACCCGGTCGCCGGTGACCGGGAAGCGGAAGAGCCGGTCGAAGAGGATCGCGTACTGGACGTAGCGGCCCATGGGGTGGTCCTCGGCCTCCAGCTTCACGGCCTCCTTGAAGGTGGTGAGGTCACAGCGCAGCTCCTCCAGTCCGTACATCCAGAACGGCTGGCGCTGCTTGATCATGAAGGGGTCGAAGGGCAGGTCGCCGTGGCTGTGGGTGCGGTCGTGGATCATGTCCCACAGCACGAAGGTCTGCTGGGTGAGCTCCTGGTCCTCCAGGAGGGCGGCGGCGTCCTGCGGCAGCCGCACGCCCAGGGTGTCCACGGCGGCCTGGGTGACCTTGCGGAAGCGGGCGGCCTCGCGGTCGCAGAAGATGCCGCCCCAGGTGAAGCGCTCGGGGGCCTCGCGGACGGCGACGGTCTCGGGGAACAGGACGGCGGAGTTGGTGTCGTAGCCCGGGGTGAAGTCCTGGAAGGTGATCGGCACGAAGAGCGGGTTGTCGTACCGGGTCCGCTCCAGCTCGGACAGCCAGTCCGGCCAGACGACGCTCAGCGCGACCGCTTCGAGGTTGCGGTCCGGGTTGCCGTTCTGCGTGTACATCGGGAAGACCACGAGGTGCTCCAGGCCGTCCCGGCGGTCAGCGGCGGGCTGGAAGGCCAGCAGCGAGTCCAGGAAGTCCGGCACGCCGAAGCCGCCGTCGGCCCACTTGCGCAGGTCCTTCACCAGGGCCTGGTGGTAGTCCGCGTCGTGCGGGAGCCCGGGGGCCAGCTCCTCGACCGCGCCGATGACCCGGCCGAGGGTGCGCTCGGCATCGTCGCGGGAGGGGGCTGCGTCGGCGGCGAAGTCGATCGAGCCGTCCTTGCTCTGCCAGGGGCGGATCGCCTCCACGGCTTGCTTGAGCACCGCCCATGACGGGTGACTGACGATCGGCGACGACAGGATTTCCGTCACGGCCCCTCCTACACAGAAGAAATTGTTGCGAGACCACCGTAACCGTGGCCTGTTCTCCCGTACAAGTGGACGATCTCCACATTCACGTGGCGTTCGACTCCAGGCCGCCTGCCCGCACTAGGCTGGCGGCAGTCCGTCATGATCCATCTGCACCACCGGAGGCGGGAAGCCTTGAGCTTTCTCACAGTCGGCCATCGCGGTGTCATGGGCGTCGAGCCCGAGAACACCCTGCGCTCCTTCGTCCGCGCCGAGCGCGAGGGCCTGGACCAGATCGAGCTGGACCTGCATCTGAGCAAGGACGGCGCGCTCGTCGTCATGCACGACCAGAAGGTCGACCGGACCACCGACGGCCGGGGCGCCATCGCCGACATGACCCTGGACGAGCTGCGCGAGCTCGACGCGGGTCTCGGCGAGCGGGTGCCGGTCTTCGAGGAGGTCGTGGACGCGGTCGGCAAGCCGATCCAGGCCGAGATCAAGGACGTGGCCGCCGCCCGGGTGCTGGCCGGCGTCCTGCGCGAGCGCGGCCTGCTGGACCGGGTCGACGTCCTGTCCTTCCACGACGAGGCGCTGCGCGAGATCCGCGAGTGCCTGCCCGGCGTACGCACCGTGCTGGTCGCCGAGGGCCCGATGGGCTCGGAGATCGTGACCCGGGCGCAGGCGGTCGGCGCCCGGCTGGTCAGCCTGAGCCTGCGGCGGATCAGCCTCGCCCTGGTCCAGGAGTGCCACCGCGCGGGCATCTCCGTCATCGCCTGGACCGTCAACACCCCGGCCGACCTCGCCCTGGTCCGCGCGCTCGGGCTGGACGGCGCGGTCACCGACCTGCCCGACATCAAGCGGGCGGTGGAGTCCGGGAACTGACAGTCCGGCGCAACACGCCCGTCACAATGTCCGGCATGTGGAATCACACCCATGTGACCTGGACATTCTCCCCCACCGGGTGCCAACCTCCCGCCATGCGCCCTGCCATCGCCTTCCCGGCCGTCCCGCGTCTCGCCTTCATAGCCGCGGGTCCCGTACTCGTCCTCCTGGCCGCCGCGTGCGCCCCGCAGGCCGACAGCAGCAGCTCTTCCTCGGCGTCCTCGTCATGCTCGCCCTCCGGCCTCAGCACCCAGACCAAGGGCAAGCTGACGATCGGCACGGACGACCCGGCGTACGAGCCGTGGTTCTCCGACGACAAGCCGTCCAACGGCAAGGGCTACGAGTCGGCGGTCGCGTACGCGGTCGCCAAGCAACTCGGCTACAGCAAGAGCGCGGTCGTCTGGCAGAAGGTGGCCTTCAACAAGGCCATCGCGCCCGGCGTGAAGACCTTCGACATCGACATCAACCAGGTCTCCATCACCGGCGACCGCAAGAACGCCGTGGACTTCTCCTCGGGCTACTACGACGTGCGCCAGGCGGTCATCGCCCTGAAGGGCTCCAAGGCGGCCAAAGCCACCAGCATCGCGGACCTGAAGAAGCTCAAGCTCGGTGCACAGGTGGGCACCACGAGCCTCGACGTCATCAACAACGTCATCAAGCCGACCCAGCAGGCCGCCGCCTACCAGAAGAACGACTACGCCAAGTCCGCCCTGAAGAACGGTCAGGTGGACGCCATCGTCACCGACCTGCCGACCGCCTTCTACATCACCGCCGCCGAGGTCACCGACGGAAAGATCGTCGGCCAGTTCTCCACCACCCAGGGCCGGCAGGAGCAGTTCGGCCTCGTCCTCGACAAGGGCAGCTCGCTGACCTCCTGCGTCAGCAAGGCGGTGACCGCCCTGCGCGGCGACGGCACACTCGGCAAGCTCGAGAAGCAATGGCTGTCGGACGCGGTCGACGCCCCGGTCCTCAAGTGACGGTGCCGGATCTGTCCGACGAGGACATGTACAAGCCGTCGGCGCGGCGGATCGAGCGGGAGCGCCACAAGCGCACCCGCGCCCGCCGCGCGACGGCCATCGCCACGATCAGCACCGTCGTCACCGCGGCGGTGCTCTATCTGGTCGTCACCGGCTCGCCGGGCTGGCCGGCCACCAAGAAGGCCTTCTTCAGCGCGCACTACGCCCGCATGGCCTTCCCCAAGGTCATCGACGGGCTCTGGCTGAACATCCGGCTCATGGTGATCTGCGGCGCGATCATCCTGGTGCTGGGGATGCTGATCGCCATCACCCGCACCCTGCGCGGCCCGGTGTTCTTCCCGCTGCGCGCGCTGGCGACCGCCTACGTCGACTTCTTCCGCGGCCTGCCCCTGATCATCTGCCTGCTCATGGTGGTCTTCGGGGTCCCCGCCCTGCGCCTGCAGGGCGTCACCGTCAACCCCGTCATCCTGGGCGGCACGGCGCTGGTGCTGACCTACTCGGCGTACGTCGCCGAGGTGTTCCGGGCCGGTATCGAGACCGTCCACCCGAGCCAGCGGGCGGCGGCGCGGTCGCTGGGACTGAGCGGGCCGCAGACGATGCGGTTCGTCGTCCTGCCGCAGGCCGTACGGCGTGTCGTACCGCCGCTGCTCAACGACCTGGTGTCGCTGCAGAAGGACACCGGCCTGGTCTCCATCGGAGGCGCCGTCGACGCGGTGCACGCAGCGGACATCATCGTCGGCAAGTACTTCAACTACACCCCGTACGTCGTCGCGGGCCTGGTCTTCGTCGCGCTGACGATCCCGATGACGCGGTTCACCGACTGGGTGACGGCCCGCATGTACCGCCGCCAGTCGCAGGGAGGCACCGTATGACCGCCGACACGCCGCCGGTGCTGCGGCTGGAGTCCGTACGCAAGACCTTCGGCGACACGGTGGTGCTGCGGGACGTGGACCTGGCCGTGCCCGCGCACACCGTGACCGTGCTGATCGGGGCCTCCGGTTCGGGCAAGTCGACACTGCTGCGCTGCGCGAACCTCCTGGAGGAGATCGACGACGGCTCGATCTTCCTGGACGGCGACGAGATCACCGACCCCCGGGTGGATCCGGACACCGTGCGCCGGCGGATCGGCGTGGTCTTCCAGGCGTACAACCTCTTCCCGCACATGACGGTGCTGGACAACATCACGCTCGCGCCCCGCCGGGTCCACAAGGCCGCCCGCAGGGAAGCCGAGGAGCGGGCCCGCGAGCTGCTGGCACGGCTGGGGCTCAAGGACAAGGCGGGCGAGTACCCGGACCGGCTCAGCGGCGGGCAGCAGCAGCGGGTCGCGATCGTACGGGCGCTCGCCGGGCAACCCAAGCTGCTGCTGCTCGACGAGATCACCGCGGCGCTGGACCCGGAACTGGTCGGCGAGGTGCTGAACGTGGTGCGGGACCTCAAGCAACAGGGCATGACCATGGTCATCGCCACCCATGAGATGGGCTTCGCCCGCGAGGTGGCCGACCAGGTGTGCTTCCTGGACGGCGGGGTGGTGCTGGAACGCGGCACGCCCAAGCAGGTCTTCGGGGCACCGCAGCAGGAACGGACCCAGCAGTTCCTGCGGCGGATCATCGAGGCCGGACGACTGTAGGGATAGGGCCTGTCTTGTGGATCTCCGTGGGAGAAGGAGCGGGGTCTGGCGCCTGTGATCGCAAGGCGGAGGAAGGAAG